>DATDHA010000422.1:0-2294 GCA_036521815.1 Alphaproteobacteria bacterium
GCTATATCGGCCCCGCACCCGCGCGGATGGCGGCGTCCTCGCTTCCTGCGATTGAGCCGAGTGCGCCCGGCGAGGTGGTGGTCGCGGAAACGCGCGAAGGCCGTTACACGCAAATCGTCGCTTCCGGCCGTCATCGTCTCGAGGCCGACGAGCCGGAAGCCGTCGGCGGCAACGATCGCGGGCCAGGCCCCTACGATTACCTGCTTGCGGCCCTCGGCGCCTGCACGTCCATGACGCTCAGGATGTACGCCGAGCGCAAGGCCCTGCCGCTTGAGCGGGTCGTGGTGCGCCTCAGCCACGACAAAATCCATGCGGCGGATTGCGCCGAGTGCGAAACGCGGGAGGGCATGATCGACCGGCTCGAGCGCAAGATCGAACTCGTGGGGCCGCTCGACGACGCGCACCGCGAGCGTCTTCTCGAGATTGCGGACAAGTGCCCGGTGCACCGCACGCTCGAATCGAAGCCGCTTATCGTGACGCGGCTCGTCGAGTGAGAGCTGGGCTTGCGTTCAATCCGTCAATGGAAATCGCGCGAGGGGTAGGTGCGCTTGTCGTAATGGGGGCGCTTTATCTCGTCGCTGCGGAAAAGCGGTGCTTCGAGCATCGCGTCGAAACGCTGCTCGCTCGGCGCGCCAAGGCCGGCGAGCAGATGGGTGAGATCGACGAGCTGCTCGGCGATGACGTGAACCACGATGCCCTCGCGTTGGAGCTTCCCCGTTACCGCCAGGAGGCGTGCCGCGAGGACGACGCGATGGAAGCGCTCGAAGATGTCCGGCCAGATGATGATGTTGGCGGGACCCGTCTCGTCCTCGAGGGTCGCGAAGATGACGCCGCGTGCGCTGCCCGGCCGCTGGCGCACCAGAACGAGGCCGGCGACCGTGACTCGCTTTCCGTCGCCGATCGCGCCGAGTTCGGCGTGAGCGGCGATGCCCTCGCGCGCGAGCCGTGTCCGCAGAAGGGCAAGCGGATGGGCCTTGAGCGAGAGACGAAGTGTTGTGTAATCGGCCGTCACTTCCTCGCCCAGCCAGGAGGGCGGCAGCGTCACGGGCGGCTCCGGTGCCGCGGTGCGTCGCGCGGCGGCGGCGAAGAGCGGAAGGGGAGCCTCGCCGAGGCCCTGCACGGCCCAAAGCCCAGCACGGCGATCGAGCGCCATCGAGCCAAAAGCGTCGGCCTCGGCGAGCCGTGCGAGTGCTGCCCGCCCGAGGCCGGCGCGGCGCCGTAGCTCGTGCGGGTCGGCATAGCCGGCATCCCGGCAGACGACGAGCCGCGCCATATCCGCTTCGCGCAAGCCTTTGACTTGGCGAAAGCCGAGGCGGAGAGCGAGGTGTTGGAGTGTGTCGGCGGGCTCAAGCGTGCAGTCCCAGTCGCTGCGGTTCGCGTCGACCGGGCGCGTCTCGACGCCGTGATCGCGCGCATCGCGCACGATTTGGGCGGGTGCGTAAAAGCCCATCGGCTGGCTGTTGAGAAGGGCCGCCGCGAACACTTCGGGGTGATGGCATTTGAGCCAGGCCGAGACATAGACGAGAAGTGCGAAGCTCGCGGCATGGCTTTCCGGAAAGCCGTACTCGCCAAAGCCCTCGATCTGGTGGAAGCATCGCTCGGCGAAGGCGCGCGAATATCCGCGCGCAACCATACCCTCGACCATCTTCTTCTGAAAACCGTGGATCTTTCCGGTCTTGCGGAAGGTCGCCATGGCGCGGCGGAGCTGGTCCGCCTCCGATGGGGTGAAGCCCGCGCCGACGATCGCGATCTTCATCGCCTGCTCCTGAAAGAGCGGCACGCCGAGCGTCTTGGCGAGGACCTGGCGCAAATCCTCGGACGGGTAATCGACCTTTTCCTCGCCGTTCCGCCGGCGCAGATAAGGATGCACCATGTCGCCCTGAATCGGCCCCGGCCGCACGATCGCGACTTCGATCACGAGATCGTAGAAGTCCCGCGGCTTCATGCGCGGCAGGAAGCTCATCTGGGCACGGCTCTCGACCTGGAACACGCCGATCGAGTCCGCCTTGCACAGCATGTCGTAAACCGCCGGGTCGTCGCCCGGAACGGTCGCCAGGCTGTAGTGCAGGCCCTTGTGGCGCGCAAGGAGTGCAAAGCCCTTGCCGATGCAGGTGAGCATGCCAAGCGCCAGCACGTCGATCTTGAGGATGCCGAGCGAATCGAGATCATCCTTGTCCCATCCGATCATGGTGCGCTCGGGCATCGCGGCATTCTCGATCGGCACCACTTCAGAGAGCCGGCTTCGCGTGACGACGAAGCCGCCGACATGCTGGGAAAGATGGCGCGGAAAGCCG
>DATDHA010000423.1:0-1966 GCA_036521815.1 Alphaproteobacteria bacterium
ATCGAAGTCGAGGACCGCGAGGGCCGATTGCCTTTTGACGGCACGATCGTCGCGATCTAACGGCCGATGGAATGGCAGAGCGCATAGATGAGGACCGCAGCACTCGCCGCGACGTTGAGCGACTGCACGCGGCCCGCGCCCGGAATGCTCACGATCTTCTCGCATGCATCGAACGTGGCCGGCGGCAATCCTCGCTCTTCGTTGCCGAGCACGAGTGCCATTGGCCGGCTGCTCCGCTGCAATGACTCGATCGCGGCGCCACCCTCAGGTGCCGCGTCGACGACGCAATAGTGCTGGCGCAAATGGCTCAATGCTTCGGCGATTTTCGTCACTCGAAAGAGTTCGACGTATTCAAGCCCGCCCTCCGCGACGCGATAGCTCGCATCCGATGGAAGTGCTTGTGCGGGATGATCCGAGAGCCCCATTCTTGGAGCGCCGAAAAATGCCGCAGTGCGCGCGATTGCCCCGAGGTTGTGGGGGTTGCCGACGCCATCGAGAAACAAGAGCGGCTCCTGCGCGTGCGCCCACGCCGCGGGGTCCGCGGCATCGAAATCGCGCAACGGCCGTGGTGCTGCAATCGCGACGACCCCGCCATGCAGCACGGTCCCCGCAACTCGTTCAAGCTCGTCGGGGCCAACCATGCGATAGGGCTTGCGCACGCGCGCAAGCTCGGCGCAAAAGCCGCCGACGAGCGGCTTCATGCGCTCGTCGAAAAAAAGCCGCTCGACCCGATGGGGTGAGGTCGCGAACAAGGCCGTGACGGCGGGCAACCCGGCCACGCGAAGGAGCGCTCTGAGTTCCTTCCGGGATCGCAGCACCTGGCCGATGCCGAGTTTTTTCGCCATCCGATCGGTGGCCTGAGCGCTAGAGGTAGACGGCCTTCATGTTCGCATCCGGATAGCGCATGCCGGCAACCGCCCCCTGTGGCACCGCGGCGGTGACTCGATCGATGTCCGCCGATGTGAGGTGAAGCGCAAGCGCCTTTATATTGTCGTCCACCCGCTCTCGCCGCTCGGTGCCGGGGATCGGCACGATGTCGGGACCTTGCGCGAGAAGCCGGGCGAGCGTCAATTGCGCGGGCGTGCAGCCCTTCTCGCGAGCGATCGCCTCCACGCGCGACACCAAAGCGCGATTGTGGGCGAAATTATCGGCCGAGAAGCGCGGATGCTGGCTCCTGCGATCGCCCTGGATGTCCGACGGCGCGCGTATGCTCCCGGTGAGAAATCCCCGGCCGAGCGGGGAATATGCCACGAAGGCGATCCCGAGCTGCCGGGTGGTCGCGAGGGTTTCCTCCGCTTCCTTGCGGTAGAGGAGCGAATATTCGGTCTGCACGGCCGCGATCGGGTGGACCTTGTGCGCGCGCCGGATCGTATCGGGGTGCGCCTCGGAAAGCCCGAGATGACGGACCTTCCCCTCCTTGACGAGTTGCGCCATGGCGCCGACCGTTTCCTTGATCGGCACCGAGGGATCGACGCGATGCTGGTAATAGAGGTCGATCGCGTCGACGCCGAGACGCTTTAGACTGGCGGCACAAGCGAGTGCCACGTATTCGGGCCGGCCGTTAATGCCGTTTGCACCACCTTCGCTCCTGACTTGTCCGAATTTCTTCGCGAGCCTCACCTGTTGGCGACGGCCCTTGATGGCGCTTCCGACAAGCTCTTCGTTATGGCCCCAGCCATACATGTCCGACGTGTCGAGGAAGTCGATGCCCCGATCGATGGCGTAACGAATGACATCGATACCGTTCCGGTCATCGCTCTGCCCGTAAATCCCGGACATCGACATGCAGCCGAGCCCAATGGCCGACACGCTCAAGCCGCCTGTTCCGAGCGTGCGATGCTCGATCATATTCTCGCTTGTCATTCGGCCCCTCGATCGTTCAGCCCGTTCGGGCATTCGCGCATCGGATCATCCCACCCGCTCCGATCCGCGGTCAAATCGCGAAAAGTTGAGCGCAGAGCGCCCC
>DATDHA010000424.1:0-10275 GCA_036521815.1 Alphaproteobacteria bacterium
CTCCTCAGTGATCTGAAGTGCCGGATGATGGTAAGTCGGGTCGTCCGCGGGCGGTACTTTGAGCGTGGGATGGGATTCGACGACGCGCACGAGAGCCGCGTTGAAATCGGCAAGGCTCGCATAGCCGGGTGGTGCTTCGAAATCGACGACCTGCACGAAGCGGTCGAAGTCGAGGATGACGCGTGCCGCCTTTTCGTCCCCACCCTCGTTCAGCACGATGGCCTTGAGTGCCTGCGCCTCGACACTCGCCGGATCCATGGCAAGCCATGATTCGCACGCCGCGATGGCCGCACGGGGATCGCGGCACTCCATGAGCGCATGCACGAGATGGCTGTGCGCTGCCGGCCAACCCGGCTTAAGCGTTACGGCTTGGCGATAGGCGCCGATCGCGTCGCCGAGCTTGCGATCGGCCTGCAGCGCCGCGCCGAGGTTGAGTGCGGTTTCGGCCGCCGCCCGCAGCGAAAGCGCCTTGCCGAAGCATTCGATGGCGCCCTCGAGATCGCCGAGATCGCGCAATACGTTGCCGAGATTGTGGTGCGCCGCCACGAACTCCGGTTTTTGCAAGAGTGCGCTGCGGTAGGCGGTGACGGCGTCCGCCAGTCGCCCAAGGCGCTGGAGTGCGACCGCGAGATTATAATGCGCCTCGGCGAAATCGGGCTTGAGCGCCACGGCATCGCGGTAATACCCAATCGCGTCTTCGGGCCGGCCGAGTTGTGTCGCGATCATGCCGGCAAAGCTCAGGACGTCGGGCCGGTTGGGGTGCAGCGCAAGGATGGCTCGGCACGCGTCGAGGGCCGGACGCAGTTGGCCCGACCGGTAGGCGGTCATCGCCTGCTGCTGCAGTCCCTGGATATCCGGGCTCGAGGCTACGGGACCCGTCTTCGTGGCGGACGGCGATCGCACCGGCGCATGCGGCTTCCTTGCCTCCAGCCGCTTTTCGTAGCGTCGTTCCTTGCGCGACATCGGTAATCGCTCCGATCGGGTTGGCCTCACATGGCGGCGCACACAAAATACGGCAACGCTCGATACGAAACAAAGAATCTCGTTGGGAGACGGCGGGCGGATCGGGCCAAAAGCGAGGCGGCATCCCGGACTGCGTCACGCACCTCGCTTGATCCGTATGGCGCCGCCGACTTGCGCCGGCCGCGGGAGTTTCCCGTGCTCCGCCATCAGCGCTGCGAGGCGCTCAGCAGCCTCCGGGGGAAAGGCGTGCGAGCGGCGCGCGCCGAGATCGACGTGGATGCTGAGGATTTCGTTCGTCGCCGCGAGATAGCCTTCCGTGGCGTGGTACATCATGTGGAAGATCTGGACGCGCTTGGCGTCGTAGTCGATGAGCTGGCTCGCGCAGCGGAGCGATTCGCCGACCTTAAGCTCATGCTCGTACGTCAAATGGGTCTCGAGTGCAAAGAGGGAGCAATTCGTGCGCTTGATATAGGGTATGCCGAGATCGAGAAAATCGAACACGCGGTCGGAGGCATGGTCGAACGCCAACAGATAGTAAGCCAAGTTCATGTGGCCGTTGTAGTCGACCCATTCGGGCAGAACGGTCTCGCGATGGAGATCGAGAGGTGCGGGAGCGGGTCCGGATTCGAGTGCGGACGGCATGACGGCCGAGGATAGTCGATCGTCGGCAGGCTGCAAACGGGAATAGCGGGTTCGCCGTGCTGGAAAGAAGGGTGCGGTTCTCGGTTTCGAGCGAGGTACCGGCCAAGAGGGCCGATATTCAGTCGGGCACCTGCCGCATCCGATCCTCATTAGGCCCTAAACGGCATTTGGACCGGTTTATGCGTGCTATTCCGGGCCCCGCGTTCGCCTGGAACGTGGGCTCGTAGTCCGGTTGACAGGTGCGGTGCGGACGCGCACATTTGTGCGACTACCGCGACTCGACGGCCGCGGTTGCTGGGGTGCGAGAGTGGGGGTGATGGTTCTCAGGGAGGTTCACAAATGAAACGACATCTGTTGGCGGCGGGCCTAGGGCTGGCGGCCGCCGTGGCGTTCGCCACGGGCGGGGAAGCAAAGACTCTGGTGTATTGCTCCGAAGGGAGCCCGGAAAACTTCTATCCGGCCATCAACACGACGGGCACGTCGTTCGATGCCTCGGCGCGGCAAATCTACAACCGGCTCGTCGAGTTCAAGACCGGAACGACTGAAATCGAGCCTGGATTGGCGCAGAGCTGGGATATCTCGACGGACGGCCTCACCTACACGTTCCATCTGCGCAAGGGCGTCAAATGGCAAACCACGAAAAACTTCAAGCCAACGCACGATTTCGACGCCGATGACGTGATCTTTAGCTTCGATCGCCAAGCCAACAAGGACAATCCCTACTTCAAGGTGACGAGCGACAACCACACCTACTACAACGACATGGACATGCCGAAGATCGTGAAGTCGATCGACAAGGTCGACGCCGGCACGGTCCGTTTCGTGCTGAACGTGCCGAACGCGCCGTTCCTTGCAAACATGGCGATGGACTTCGCCTCCATCAGCTCCAAGGAATACGCGGACGTCATGATGAAGGCCGGCACGCCCGAGAAGGTCGACCAGGAGCCGGTCGGCACCGGGCCCTTCGTGCTCGAGAGCTACCAGAAGGACGCCGTGATCCGCTACAAGGCCAACCCGACCTACTGGCACGGCAGGCCGAAGATCGACGCGCTGGTCTTCGCGATCACGCCGGATGCCTCCGTGCGCTTCGCCAAGCTCAAGTCGGGCGAGTGCAACGTGATGCCTTATCCGGCGCCTGCGGACATTCCCGCGATGAAGAGCGACCCGAGGTTCAAGGTCTTTGAGCAGGCCGGCCTTAACATCGCCTATCTCGCCTTCAACACGACGAAGAAGCCCTATGACGACAAGCGCGTGCGTCAGGCCATGAACATGGCGATCAACAAGAAGGCGATCATCGACGCGGTCTATCTCGGCACCGGCATTCCCGCAAAGAACCCGATTCCGCCGTCGATGTGGTCCTACAACGACCAGGTGAAGGATTATCCCTACGACCCAGCACAGGCGAAGAAGATGCTCGCCGACGCGGGCTATCCAAATGGCTTCGAGACGGATCTTTGGTACATGCCCGTGCAGCGTCCCTACAATCCGAACGCCAAGCGCATCGCCGAGCTGATGCAGGCCGATCTCGCGAAAGTAGGCGTTACGGCCAAGCTCACCACCTTCGAATGGGGCGAGTACCGCAAGCGGATCCAGGCGGGCGAGCCTATGGCGGCGCAATTCGGATGGACCGGCGACAACGGCGATCCCGACAACTTCCTCTTCACCCTCCTCGGCTGTGCCGCAGCACCCGTCGGCGGCGGCAATGCCGCCCGCTGGTGCTACAAGCCGTTCGACGATCTCGTCGTCCAAGCGCAGCAAACGTCCGACATCAAGAAGCGCACCGAGCTTTACAAGCAAGCTCAGGTCATCTTCAAGGAGGAAGCACCCTGGTACACCATCGCGCACGGCGTGCAAACCGCCGCCGTCTCGAAGAACGTCGAGGGTTTCAAGCTGAGTCCGCTCGGCTACCACGTTTTCGACGAGGTCAGCCTGAAGTAGTCGCCATGACCTTGTGACGCAGGACCAGAACCGGCGGAGTGGCGCAAGTCGCTCCGCCGGCCGACTGCAAGAAGCAAATGCTCCGCTTCATATTTACCCGGCTTACGCTGATCATACCGACCTTCATCGGGATCACGCTGCTTGCCTTTCTGCTCGTGCATTCGGTGCCAGGGGATCCCATCGAAGTGATGGCGGGCGAGCGCGGCGTTTCCGCCGCCAGGCACGCGCAGCTCCTCCACGATTACGGGTTCGACCGTCCGCTCTACATCCAGTATCTCGTCTATATCGAGCATGTGGTGTCGGGCGACCTCGGATTGTCCTTGATCACGCATTCGCCGGTGATCGAAGAATTCCGGCAGCTTTTCCCGGCAACGATCGAGCTTTCGCTCTCGGCGATGCTGTTTGCGATCCTGCTCGGCCTGCCCGCCGGCATCATCGCCGCCGTGCGGCGCAATTCAATCTTCGACCACGGCGTCATGGGGGTGTCGCTGACCGGCTACTCGATGCCGATCTTCTGGTGGGGCCTGCTGCTCATCATCTTTTTCTCGAACACGCTCGATTGGACGCCCGTCTCGGGGCGGATTGGCGCCGAGTACGACGTCGAGCCCGTGACCGGCTTCCTTCTGATCGACAGCTTGTTCTCGGACGATGAGGGCGCTTTCGCCTCTGCCGTCAGCCACCTGATCTTACCGATGGTCGTGCTGGGCACGATCCCGCTCGCCGTGATCGCGCGCATGACGCGCTCCTCGATGCTCGAGGTGCTCGGCGAGGATTATATCCGCACCGCGCGCGCCAAGGGACTAGCCCCCATCTGGGTGATTTGCGTTCACGCCTTGCGCAACGCGCTCATCCCGGTGGTCACTGTGATCGGACTCTACATCGGCTCACTCTTCGCGGGTGCGATCCTGACCGAGACGATTTTCTCCTGGCCCGGGGTCGGCAAGTGGCTCGTCGAGGCAATCAATCGCCGCGACTACCCCGTCCTCCAAGGGGGTGTGATGCTGATCGGCACGGTCGTGATGATCGTCAACCTGACCGTCGACGTGCTCTATGGCTTCATCAATCCGCGCATCCGGCATACGCGGTGAATTGACATGGCGACGGAGACCGAAAGGCTCGTTTCAAGCAGCCCTACCCCGCCCGGGCCCATTCGGGAGACCTGGCGCTATTTCCGCCAAAATCCGGGTGCGGTCGGCGGGCTCATCACGATCGGCATCATCATTCTGCTGGCGATACTCGCGGACGCGATCTCGCCGCACTCGCCCGTCGCCATCCATGACGACGCCTTCCTGCGACCTCCGTTCTGGGAGGAGGGCGGGTCCCTTACTTATATCCTCGGCACCGACGCGATCGGCCGCGACATGCTCTCGCGGCTCATACACGGGACGCGCTACTCGCTCCTGATCGGCAGTGTCGTCGTCACGATATCGCTGATCGGCGGCGTGGTCGTCGGCCTTATCGCCGGGTTCTTTCGGGGTGCGACCGAAATCCTGATCATGCGCTTCATGGACATCGTGTTGACCATGCCTGGCTTGCTGCTCGCCATCGTCATCGTGGCGATCCTCGGCCCCGGCATCATCAATGCGGTGATCTCGGTCGCGATCGTGTATCTGCCGTTCTTCGTCCGCGTCACGCGCGCGGCGGTGATCGGCGAACTCGTCAAGGATTATGTGACGGCGTCCCGGGTGAACGGCGCCTCGACCGCGAGGCTCATGTTCCTGACGATCCTGCCGAACTGCCTTGCACCGCTCATCGTGCAGGCGACTTTGAGTTTCTCGGCGGCCATCCTGGACGCGGCAGCACTCGGCTTTCTCGGGCTGGGTGCTCAAGCGCCCACGCCTGAATGGGGTACTATGCTCGCCGACGCGCGGGAATTCGTCTTGCGCGCCTGGTGGGTGGTCACCCTTCCCGGCCTTGCCATCCTGATCACGGTGCTGGCCTTCAACCTGATGGGCGACGGGCTGCGCGATGCGCTCGATCCCCGGCTGAAGCGCTGAAAGACGGGTCCGCCAATGGCGCTCCTCGAGATCGAAAACCTCTCGGTCACCTTCGGCACCAACGTGGGCGTTTTGCGCGCGGTCGATCAGGTCAGCTTCTCGACCGACCAAGGCGAGGTGCTCGGCATCGTCGGCGAATCGGGCTCGGGCAAGAGCGTTTCCATGCTCGCACTCATGGGCCTCATCGGATTTCCCGGCGTTGTCCAGGCCGACAAGATGCGCTTTGACGGCCGCGACGTCCTGGCCATGAGTGCGGCCGAGCGGCGCAAGATCGCCGGCAAGGACATCGCCATGATCTTCCAGGAGCCGATGACCAGCCTCAATCCGTGTTTCACGGTGGGCTACCAGATCATGGAGACACTCCGGATTCACGAGGGCGGCTCGCGCAAGTCGCGTCGTGCCCGTACCGTCGAACTCCTGGAACAGGTCGGTATTCCGGCGGCGGCCACCCGCCTCGATGCTTTTCCGCATCAGCTTTCCGGCGGGATGAACCAGCGCGTGATGATCGCCATGGCGATCGCATGCAACCCGCGCCTGTTGATCGCGGACGAGCCGACGACGGCACTCGACGTGACCATCCAGGCACAGATTCTCGATCTTCTCCTCATGCTTCAGCGCGAGCGGGGCATGGCGCTGATCCTCATTACCCACGACATGGGTGTGGTGGCGGAGACCGCGCGCCGGGTGGTCGTCATGTATGCCGGCCAAATCGTCGAGGAGCAGAAAGCCGAAGCGCTCTTTGCGGCACCGCGCCACCCTTACACCTCGGCCCTTCTCGACGCACTTCCAGAGCGCAGCCACGGCGAGCGGCGGCTGCCGACCATCGCGGGTGTGGTTCCCGGATTGAGCGACCGCCCGAATGGCTGCCTTTTCAATCCGCGCTGCCGCTTCGCCGATGACCGCTGCCGCGCCGAGCAGCCCGAGCTCCGATCGCTCGACGGCGTACGTGTGCGCTGCCACTATCCGGTAGGCACAGAAGCGCATAAAGAGGCGAGCCGATGAGTGCGGTTCCGAGCACGGCCGCAAGGAAAGGGTCACGGGAGCTCGTCATCGAGACGAGCGCCCTGACCAAGGTCTACAAGGTCCGCCGCGGCATGTTCGCCCCGCCGGCCGAGCTTCGGGCGGTGAACGGTGTCTCGTTCCGCCTCCAGTCCGGCAAGACGCTCGCCGTCGTAGGCGAATCGGGGTGCGGCAAATCGACGCTTGCACGCATGGTCACCATGATCGAGCCGCCAACGGCGGGCAGCCTCAAGCTCGTCGGGCAGGAAGTGGCGGGTGCGGATACCTCGACCATCAAGGGCCTGCGGCGCAATGTGCAAATCGTGTTTCAGGATCCTTACGGCTCGCTCAATCCGCGCAAGAAGGTCGGCAGCATCCTCGAGGAGCCGCTTGTCATCAATACCGACATGGCTGCCGCGGAGCGCGCACGGGTGGCCCGCGCGATGATGGGTCGCGTCGGGCTCCGCCCGGAACATTACGAGCGTTATCCGCATATGTTTTCGGGCGGCCAGCGTCAGCGCATCGCAATTGCGCGCGCCCTCATGCTGCGCCCGAAGATTATCGTCGCGGACGAACCCGTATCAGCCCTCGACGTCTCGATCCAGGCGCAAGTGCTCAATCTCTTGATGGATTTGCAGGAGGAGTTCCAGCTCGCCTACCTCTTCATATCCCACGGCCTTTCCGTCGTGCGGCACATCGCGGACGACGTGATGGTCATGTATCTCGGCCAAACCGTCGAACAGGGTCCGAAGCTGGGCATTTTTAGCCGTCCCCGGCACCCTTATACCAAAGCATTGCTGGCCTCTACCCCCTTCGTCGATCCGAAGCTCCGCGCTCAGCGCGTCATGCTCAAGGGCGAACTTCCCTCCCCCTTGAACCCGCCAACCGGGTGCGCCTTCCATACCCGCTGTCCTTACGCGACCGATCGCTGCAAAGCGGAGCGCCCGGAGCTTCGCGCGCTGGACGGACAGCTCGTCGCATGCCATCACGCCGAGACGATCGGCTAGCTACTTTTACGCGAAAAATGAACGGCACATGAACGACCGGCGATCCATGAAGGATGCCGTTTCTCATTATTTGAAAAAATCATCGAGCTAAGCATCGCAACGCCTCTGGACGCCGGTGCCGGCCCTTCTATATACACTGAAGGTCCACGTTGGATCGGCCGCGACGAGAGTCGTTGTGATGGATTATCTCGGTGGCCAAGGGGTGGCGAGGAAGGCAAGAACCTAGATTCGGTCTGGGCGCGGCACCGGCAGGGCGAACCGGCTTCGCTTGATTTACGACCCGATTGACGCTTGAGACGAGCGGTTGGTGCGGACGCCGCAGCGGCCACATTTGTTCGAGCGCAGGGTCCCGGGCAGTCCCAAAAATGACGCAACCGACCCGCAGGGCGATGCTGTAGAATTCAAAACATCGTTCCCTGTTAATGAGTTAGGTAAGTTCTTCTTTCTGCCCCATGGCATGCGAGGTCTCCGGCGGCGAATCGGTTGCGAACGTAATCTTGCGTCGAGAAGACAAATATATGCGTCGCTCAAACCTGATCGTCATAGCCCTTGTAGTGCTCGCCAACTTGGCCGTGTGGGGCGCGTTGAATTCGCCACTCGACGTTCCGTCGTGGTCGGGCAATATCCAGGGCGTGTCGTTCAGCCCCTATCGCGAAGGCGAGAACCCCCTTGCCGGAAAGTTCCCGACGAAGCGCGAAATCGACAGCGATCTCGCCGTACTTCCCGTGGGCGCGGTCCGCACCTACAGCACCACCGAAGGTGTCCAGGATGTTCCCGGCCTCGCCGCGAAGTATGGCATGAGGGTGACGGCGGGTGCGTGGCTCGACAAGCGCACGGAACTCAACGAGCTCGAATTGCAGTCGCTTGTCAGCATGGTGCGGCGCTATCCCAATATCGACCGAGTGCTGGTCGGCAATGAAGCGATTCTGCGCGCGGACGTGACCGTTCCCGAGATGATCCAGTACCTGCGCCGGGCGCGCAGCCAGATCGAGGTCCCCGTTTCGACCGCCGAGCCTTGGCACGTCTGGCTTGCCCATCCCGAGCTCGTCAAGGAAGTCGACTACATCGCGGTCCACATCCTGCCATATTGGGAAGGTGTCCCGGTCGAGGACGCCGTCAAATACATCCAATTCCGCTACAAGCAGCTCAAAGAGGAATATCCCCACAAGCCCGTGGTGCTGACCGAGGTCGGCTGGCCGAGCAAGGGGCGTCAGCTCGGCCTGGCCCAGGCGAGCCTCGCCAATCAAGCTCGCTTCATGCGGGAATTTTTGAATTTCGCGGACCGTGAAGGCGTTCAGTACTTCCTCATGGAGGCGTTCGACCAGCCCTGGAAGGAGAAGATCGAGGGTACTGCCGGTGCCTATTGGGGCCTTTACGACGCGGACCGGCACGCCAAATATTCCTTCACCGGACCCGTCATCGAAAACGGCTATTGGCCGGCGCTGGCGTTGGCCGGAAGCCTCCTCGCGTTCCCCGCCGTTCTCTTCTTCCTTTATCGCTGGTCGGCGCTGCGCTTCGGCGGTCGCCTGTTCTTCGCGACCCTCGCCCAGGCCGCGGGCTCGCTTCTTGTCTGGACCATGCTTGCCGGTGCCGAGCGGTATATGTCGCTGGCAAGCACGGTGCTTTGGAGCGTCATGGTGACCGGCCAGGTCGGCCTCCTCGCACTCCTCGTGACCGAGAGCGGGCAAATGGCCTTGATGCTCTGGACCAAGCGTTGGCGCCGGGAGTTCAAGCCCCTCGCGGCGGAGCCGAGCGTGCGTCTGCCCAAGGTCTCGCTTCACCTTCCGATATACAACGAGCCGCCGCACATGGTGATCGAGACAGTGAACAGTCTCGCCAAGCTCGATTACCCCAATCTTGAGATCCTTGTGATCGACAACAACACCAAGGACCCGGCGGTATGGAAGCCGATCGAGGCGCACTGCGCCAATCTGGGCGGGCGCGTCAGGTTCATCCATGTCGACCGGCTCGAGGGCTTCAAGGCGGGTGCGCTCAATCTCGGCCTGCGCGAGTGCGATCCCGAAGCCGAGATCATCGGCGTGATCGACAGCGACTACGTCGTGCGCACCGACTGGCTCAGGGCGACAGCCCCCTATTTCGCCAATGGCAAAGTCGGCGTCGTCCAGTGTCCGCAGGACCACCGCGACGGCGGCGAAAGCCTCTTCAAGAAGGCGATCAATTGGGAGTATGCGGGCTTTTTCAATCTCGGCATGGTGCTGAGAAACGAATCGAACGCGATCATTCAACACGGCACGATGACGCTCGTGCGCCGCTCGCTTCTCGAAAAGCTTGGCGGCTGGGCCGAATGGTGCATTTCCGAGGATGCCGAGCTTGGACTGCGTGTCATGCACGCAGGCTACGAAACGGTCTATATAAAGGAATCCTTCGGGCACGGCCTGACGCCGGACAGCTTCGCCGCCTACCGCGTGCAGCGCTTCCGTTGGGCCTATGGCGCCATGCAGATCATGAAGCGGCATATCCGGTGGTTCGCACCGGGTTCAAGGAGCCTATCGCCCGCACAGAAGTTCCACTTCCTCGCCGGTTGGCTGCCGTGGCTCGGCGACGCGCTTCAGCTTCTTTTCACGCTCGCCGCCCTTGCCTGGACTCTTTTCCTCGCACTCTGGCCGCGCTGGTTCGAGTTCCCCTTGACCGTGTTCGTCGTCCCCGCCCTCGTGATGGTCGGCTTCAAGGTCGTGGAAACGCTTTGGCTCTACAAGGCCAAGGTCAAT
>DATDHA010000425.1:0-3793 GCA_036521815.1 Alphaproteobacteria bacterium
GGCACCGCCCTCGTTCCGCACGCGTTTGCCGCCGGCGAGCGAGCGGGCGGTATCGTCGAAATTCTCGGGCTCCGCAGTGTGCACGGTCGTCGCGGGCGAAAGCGCCTTGACCGCGATCGCGATTCCGGAAATGAGCCCGCCGCCGCTGCAAGGTGCGAGGACCGCGTCGAGCGTGAGGCCGCGCGCAGCGGCTTCCTCGGCGAGCTCGAGGCCCGACGTACCTTGCCCGGCGATGATGTCGCCGTCATCGTAGGGACGCACGAGCGTCGCCCCGCGCTCCGCCAGAAGTCGGGCCGCGACTGCCTCGCGATCTTCGTTGTAGCGGTCGTAGAACACCACTTCGGCACCATAGCCGCGCGTATTGGCGACCTTGATCTTGGGCGCGTCAGCCGGCATCACGATCGCGGCCGGCATGTTCAGGATTTGCGCCGCCGCGGCCACGCCCTGCGCGTGATTGCCCGAGGAGAACGCGACCACGCCGTGCCGCTTTGCCGCATCAGGTATCTGGCTGATCTTGTTGAACGCACCGCGAAACTTGAAAGAGCCCGTGCGCTGCAGGACCTCCGCCTTGACGAGAAGCCGGCCGCCGAACTTCGCGTTGAGGACCGGCGATTCGAGAAGCGGGGTCCGGACGGCCTGCCCGGCAATGCGCTTGGCCGCGGTCCGCACCGCATTCAAATCCGGAACCGCCGGAGATTTCACGCCCGCCTCACCATCCATCGAACGCCTCCGATCCTCGCAACTGCAACCGCGCCTCTTTTCTAGTGTGGTGAATTTGAAGTTCCTAACATTTTGGTGGCATCCGCGTTTAGGAACTTCAAATCCGAAGACCACACTAGGTATAGGACGCGGCGTTACCCGCCGCAATGGCAGAGCGCCGCGTAACCGGACCCAATGTTGGGTTCCGAAGCTGCCTCTGCGGCGGCTGTGTTGCCTCGCGCAACGAGCCTCGCGGTATTAGACCGCCTCCCAAGCCCCTGCACTCGCACCCGCAAGGGCGCGCACGCGCTCCTCGTCCTTGGCGAACTCCGCGGCGGAGCCGGCATAGACCACGCGCCCGTCGTCGAGCACATAGGCCCGGTCGGCGATCTCGACGGCAGCACGGACATTCTGCTCGACGAGAAGGACCGAGATGCCCTCCTTGCGGGCGTCGGCGACGACCCTGAAGACCTCCTGCACGATGATGGGGGCCAAGCCCTGCGAGGGCTCGTCCAGCAGCAAGAGCCTTGGATTGAGGAGCAGTGCCCGCGCGATCGCGAGCATTTCCTGCTCGCCGCCCGAAAGCTGGCGGCCCTTGTTCGACTTGCGCTCGGCAAGGCGCGGGAAAAGCGCATAAACGCGCTCGATCGTCCATGGCCCCGGCCGCTCGAGCGGGACTTTGAGGTTCTCCTCGACCGTGAGATTGGCGAAGATGCGGCGCCCTTCGGGCACATAGCCGACACCCGAGGCGGCAATGCGGTAGGGCGGCCAGGCGGTCGTCGTTTCGCCGAAGATGCGCACGACACCTTCGCGCGCATGGGTGAGGCCGATGAGGCTGCGTAATGTCGTCGTCTTGCCGGCACCGTTGCGGCCGAGAAGTGTGACGATCTCGCCCTCGTTCACGTCGAGGCTGACCCCGTGGAGAATGTGGCTTTTGCCGTAGAAGGTGTGGAGGCCTTCCGCCTCGAGGACTTTCATGCCGCTTTGCCCAAATAAGCCGCCTGCACGCGCTCGTCCTTCGCGATCTCGTCGGCCGTGCCCTCGGCGAGTACGGCACCCTCGGCAAGCACCATGATGCGGTCCGCCAGGTGGAAGACGACGCGCATATCGTGTTCGATCAGCACGATCGTGAGCTTCTGGCTCTGGTGAAGGCGCCGGATGAGCTGCGTGATGTCGTAGGTCTCCTGGTCGCCCATGCCGGCCGTCGGCTCATCGAGGAGAAGGAGGCGCGGATTGAGCGAGAGGGACATCATGATCTCCGTCGCACGCTGATCGCCGTGGCTGAGTTCGCCCACGAGCTGGTCGGCCTTGGCGGCGAGCCCGCCCATCTCCATGAGCTCCCCGATGCGCGCCGAGAGCGATGCGTCCTCGCGCGAGGAAAGCCAGGGGCGCAGGCGAAAGCCTGCCGCCGCCTCGACTCCGATGCGCAAATTCTCGCGCACGGTGAGTTCGGGAAAAATCTCCGTGATCTGGAAGGTGCGCGCCATTCCCATCGCCACCCGCTGGTGCACCGGCATGTCGGTCACGTCCCGCTCGTCGAAAAGAATCCGTCCCGAGGTGGGCGGGAAGAATCCGCTGATGAGATTGAAGAACGTGGTCTTGCCGGCCCCGTTCGGACCGATCACGGCACGCAGTTCCCCCGGCTCGACCGTGAGTGTCACGCCATTGACGGCGATCAGGCTACCGAAATTGCGGGAAACGTTCTGGACTTTCAGGAGGCTCATGCCGCCGCCTTTCGCCGGATGATGCCGAGCACGCCGCGCGGGAAAAAGAGCACGACGAGCACGAAGAAGAGACCGATGAAGGACTGCCAGTTCTCGGTCATGCTCGACACCCGATCCTGCAGGACAACGAAAATCGCCGCCCCGATGAGCGGGCCCCAGAACGAACGCATTCCGCCGAGCACGGCCATGATCACGAAATCGCCCGATTGGTCCCAGCGCAGCGCCCGTGGGTCCGCGAAGTTGTTCAAGAGCGCATAAAGCGCTCCCGCCAGGCTCACGAACACGCAGGAGATCACGAAGGACAACCAGATATGCCGCTCGACCGGAATGCCGAGAAAGCGGGCCCGCCGCTCGTTCTCCCGGATCGCCACAAGCGTGCGTCCGAAGGGCGAGCGCAGGAGCAACCCCATGACCACGGCGGCGGCGGCGAAGAGTGCGAGTGCGAAATAGTAGAATGCCTTGTCGTTGCCGAGAATATCGAGTGTGCCGATGCCGAAATCGAGCGGCTGGCGCTTCCATCCGGAGAGCCCGTCATCCCCACCCGTGACCGAATTCCAGCGGAACGCAATGAAAAAGAACACCTGGCCGAAGGCGATCGTCACCATCGCGAAATAGACGCCGCGCAGCTTGACGATCAACGCGCCGATTATCATCGCTGCGACAGCACCGATCAGCACGCCCGCGACGATGCCAAGTGCGGTGCTCGGCACGAGGTACTTGATCGTCAGGCCGACGCCGTAGGCGCCAAGGCCGAAATATGCGGCATGGCCGAACGACAAGACCCCGGTGAAGCCGAGAAGGAAGTTGAGCCCCATTGCGGCAAGGGCGAGCACGATCATGCGGCTGCTGAGTGCGGTATATCCGCCAAAGAACGGCAACCAGTAAGGCATCGACAGGAGCAGGATCCAGACGAGTGCCGTGAAAGCCTGCTTGCGCATCAAGTCGTTCAATGGACCCTCCCCTCTTCGCCAAGGAGACCGCTGGGCTTTATGAGGAGTACCAAGCCCATCATCACATACATCACCGCCTCGGTCGCCGAGGGGAAGTAGACGGTCGTCAGGTTGGAAGCGACCCCGATCAGGACCCCGCCGAGGAGGGTTCCCGGCAAGCTCCCGAGGCCGCCCACAATGATCGCCACGAAACTCGGCATGATGAGCGTGAGGCCGAGGGTCGGCGACAGGCCTTGTTGACCGGCGGCGAGCACGCCCGCAAGTCCAGCCAGATAGATGCCCAAGCCGAAATTCAGCGTGCGCAGAACGCGCACGTTGACACCGAGCACCGACACCGTGTCGAGGTCGAGGGTGCCAGCACGGATTCGCACGCCGAGGCGCGTCCGGTTGAGAATATAGAAGAGGCCACCGACCGCGACC
>DATDHA010000426.1:0-3933 GCA_036521815.1 Alphaproteobacteria bacterium
GTTAGAGAACTATTATTTGTATTATAATTAATATTTATTGCTGCTAATAGGCGCGGATCGGGGCAAGAAAAAGGGCCGCCTCAGGCGATCCTGCGGCGGCCCCGGTATTCTCGCGCGGTTCGAGCTGGATCAGCCCTTGAGCGCGGTCAAAGTCGCCTTGTCGAGGTGGCCGGTGACCTTGAGGCCATGACCCTGCTGGAACGACTTGACGGCGGCACGGGTCTTCGGACCCATCTTGCCGTCGACGGCGAGGTTGGCGCCATTCTTGTTGAGCGCTTCCTGCGCGGACTTGACCGTGTCGCTGCTTGGATGGGCGACTCTCCGTGAGGCGGCGGCGGCTGGGCTCGTCGTCACGGGCAACACGGCAACGGCGCCGAATGCCAAGGCTGTGGCAAGAGCTGCGATGCGGATGGTCGTCTTCATGTTTTAGCACTCCTGTGGAAGCAAGAATTATCGCGGAACCATACTACAAGATTTCGTTACATGCGATGGCAAGCAAGAGCCTGACACGCTTTTTTTCGTGACCTTTAGTGGTTCTTTTCGCGGTGCGCCTTGACTTGGGCGAGAGCTCCGGATCGGATCAGCCCAAGATCGCCTGCGCCTACCACAATATCGTAGCCGCGGTCAAACAACTCCTGCCAGCCATAGGGCCCATATGGTACCGCGGCCATGGTTTTTCCTGCCTTTTTTATGGCCATTTCGGCACGTTCCAGAAGTGCGAGAACCTCGGGATCGTCGAACCGGCTCGGCTTGCCGATGCTTGAGGCGAGATCGTTGGGCCCGATGAAGAGCACGTCGACACCTTCGACCTTGGCGATGTCGGGGATGTTCTCGACGGTCTTGACCGTCTCGACCTGACACATGATCAAGAGGTTGTCATGCGCGGTGTCGAGATAGCGCCGCTGCGCGAGACCGTAATCCGCACCCCGGATGCCGCCGGTTGCGTTGCCGCGATAGCCGCGCGGCGGATAGCGGCAAGCGAGCACCGCCGCCTTGGCCTCGGCTGCCGTCTCGACCATCGGGATCATGACCCCTTCGATGCCGAGATCGAGGGCGCGCTTGAGATAGACCGGATCGTTCCACGGCACGCGCATCGTCATAGTGGTCCCGGCAGCACTTGCGGCCTGCAGGAGGCCAACCGCACTCACGAGCGTCCCGGGTGCATGCTCGTGGTTGATGATGCCGAAATCATACCCGGCATAGCCGAGGACCTCGGCCGCCAGGATGCTCTCGCCCTGCAGCCAGAAGCCAAGCGCCTTCTTACCGGCGGCAAGCCGTTTCTTGAGTGAATTTTCCCGATACATCGTCAGCGCGCCTCCTGGGTAAGCGTGCCTCTTGGCGCGATTGGGCGCGCTCGGCGCGCGATTGGAATGGCCGCCGATTATGACGGAGGGGCAGGCCCACGTCAGCCGTTTTTGGCGCAACGCCTGGGCGCGCTATAGTCTCCGGCGTGACGGCACTCGCACATCCAACGTCGCTCTTGGCCGAGCCGTTCGCGGGCTGGTTCGAGCAACGCGGTTGGACGCCCCACGCACATCAGCTCGAGATGCTTGACGCCGCGCGTGCCGGCCACTCGACGCTCCTGATCGCACCGACCGGCGGGGGCAAGACGCTCGCGGGCTTCCTGCCGACACTGGTCGAGCTCGCCCGCCAGCCGGCCGATACGCTCCACACCCTATATATCTCGCCCTTGAAGGCGCTTGCCGTCGATATCCACCGCAATCTCGAGCTGCCGATCGCCGAGATGGGACTGGCGGTCCGCGCCGAGACGCGCACGGGCGACACGCCCCAGGCAAAGCGCGCGCGCCAGCGGCGCAACCCGCCGCATCTGCTGCTCACGACGCCGGAATCCCTCGCCCTCCTCCTGTCCTACGAGGACGCGGGGGCAATCTTCGCCGGCTTGCGCGCTGCGATAGTCGACGAGCTCCATGCGCTCGCAGGCAACAAGCGCGGCGATCTCCTGGCTCTTGGCCTTGCGCGGCTCCAACGCCTGGCGCCCCGATGCCGCCGTGTCGGCCTCTCGGCCACGGTGGCCGAGCCCGCGATCCTGCTCGACTGGCTGTCCGCCGCGGGCGACCGGGTGAAGGCGCCCGTGCGGCTCTTGCGCGGGGGTGGCGGTGCCGAGGCATCGATCTCGATCCTCACGCCGGGCGAGCGGATGCCGTGGTCCGGCCACATGGCGCTCCACGCAATGCCCGAGGTGATGGCCGCGATCCGCGAAGCCGGCACGACGATCGTCTTCGTCAACACGCGCGCCCAGGCCGAACTCGTGTTCCAGGCCCTCTGGCGCCTCAACGACGAGAACCTGGCGATTGCGTTGCATCACGGCAGCCTCGCCGCGGAACAGCGGCGCAAGGTCGAAGCCGCCATGGCGCGGGGTGCCCTCAAGGCGGTGGTTGCGACGTCGTCGCTTGATCTCGGGATCGATTGGGGTGCGGTCGATCTCGTCATTCAAGTGGGCGCCCCCAAGGGAGCGTCGCGCCTCTTGCAGCGCATTGGCCGCTCGAACCATCGCCTCGATCGCCCGAGTCGCGCCATCCTCGTGCCCGGCAATCGCTTCGAGCTTCTCGAATGCCGGGCGGCGATCGCGGCCGTCGCCGAGGGTGAGCTCGACCGCGAATGGCCCCGCGAGGGTGCTCTCGACGTGCTCGCCCAGCACATCGCGGGCATGGCGGTTGCGGGCGGCTTTCATGCCGACGAGCTTTATGCCGAGGCGACGGCGGCAGCCCCCTATCGAAACCTCTCGCGCCGCGAGTTCGACGACGTGCTGGCCTTCGTGGCGACGGGCGGCTACGCGCTTGGCGGCTATGAGCGGTTCCGGCGTCTTGCCCGGGACCCGTCCGGCATCTACTGGCCGGCTTCGCAAGACGTTGCGAAGCGCTACCGCATGAATATCGGCACGATCGTCGAACAACCGATGTTGCGGGTTCGGCTCAAAGGCGGGCGCATGCTCGGCGAGGTCGAGGAATACTTCGTGCAGGGCTTGATACTCGGCGACACCTTTATCTTCTCAGGCGAGCTTCTGCGCTACGAAGGTATCCGCGAGACGGTCGTCGAGGTGACGCGCGCCGCGGGCGAAGCGCCCAAGGTCCCGGCCTATGCAGGTGGACGCTTGCCGCTTACGACCAACCTCGCGAGCCGCGTGCGCGCGATAATCGCCTCCCCGTCCGCCTGGGGCGAGCTCCCTGCCGAAGTGATCGAATGGCTCCGGATGCAGCAAATGCGATCGGTGCTGCCGATGCCGGAAGGACTTTTGGTCGAACTTTTCCCTCGCGGCGGGAAGGAATATCTCGTCGCCTATTGCTTCGAGGGGAGGAACGCCCACCAGACGCTCGGCATGCTCCTCACCCGCCGGATGGAGCGGGCGGGGTGCCATCCGCTCGGATTTGTCGCGAGCGACTATTGCCTCGCGGTCTGGAGCCTCGGCCAGCCGCGCGATGTGCAGGCACTCTTCGAGCGGGATATGCTTGGCGACGATCTCGAAGCTTGGATGGCCGATTCGAGCATGCTCAAGCGCACCTTCCGCAATGTGGCGGTCATCGCTGGGCTCATCGAGCGGCGGCACCCCGGACAGGAAAAGACCGTGCGCCAGGTCCTCTTCAATGCCGATCTCATCTACGACGTGCTGCGCCGGCACGAGCCGAACCACGTCCTCCTCCGGGCCACGCGCGCAGACGCGGCTACGGGCTTGACCAACGTGCGCCGGCTCGCCGAAATGCTTGCGCGGGTCGAGGCCCGTATCACGGTGCGGCGGCTTTCCCGGGTTTCCCCGCTCGCCGTGCCGGTGCTGCTCGATATCGGGCGCGAGAGCGTCTACGGCGCTGCACTCGACACTTTGCTCGACGAAGCGGCGGCGGAGCTGGTTGCGGAAGCGCTCGCACCACCCGACGCGCAAGGAGTGCTATTGTAGCGCTCGAACCGTGGTTGAAGACT
>DATDHA010000427.1:0-1512 GCA_036521815.1 Alphaproteobacteria bacterium
CTGCGCGCGGTCGCCGGCACGCTCAGCCCTTGGGGCGGGCGGATCATGCTCGACGGCGAGGATGTCACCCGCGTGCCGAGCCACGTCAAGGCAGCGCGCGGGCTCGCGCTGGTGCCGGAGGGCCGGCAATTGTTTGCCGCGATGAGCGTCGCCGAGAATCTCGAACTCGGCGCGTTTTCGCCGCGCGCCTCACGCTCCTATGCCGAGCGGCTCGAGCAAGTGTGCAAGCTGTTCCCGCGCCTTGCCGAGCGGGCGCGCCAGCGCGCCGGCACGCTGTCCGGCGGCGAGCAGCAGATGGTCGCGATCGCGCGCGGGCTGATGTCGGATCCGCAAATCCTCATCATCGACGAACTCTCGCTCGGGCTGGCGCCGGTCGTCGTCTATCAGCTGCTCGCGACATTGAAGCGGCTCAAGCAAGCGGGCCTGACCATTTTGCTGGTCGAGCAGAACGTGCATCTCGCTTTGGCGCTCTCCGACTACGCCTACGTCATCGCCGAAGGCCGCATCTTCACCGAAGGCCTGCCGGCGGAGCTTGCGGCCAATCCGGAGATCCGGCGCGCCTATTTGGGATTGTGAACCGACCGAGCGCAGCGAGCGGGTGAGGGGGCGTCTCCGCGAGTCTGAGCTTAGTGGCAAGGCCCCCTCATCCCAACCTTCTCCCCGCACGCGGGGAGAAGGAGCGCGCGTTCACGTCACTGTTATAGTGACGAGTGGTTGACAATCGTCCCCATTTCAGTTACATATAGCTCCGAACCTCGCCCAATCGGACGTGACCCGGCAGGCATAGCCGGGTCGTGCGGGCGAGTGCGGTGCCCGCGGGCGGATTTGCAACCCGCTCCCGGGTGGCTTTGGGCATCATCTCTCCGGCACTACGACCGGAGCGCGAGGTGCTATCGCTGGACTGGGACAGGCAGGGGCGAGTAACACCCGCTTAGCGACGATCGAGGCCGCGTCCCAGGAAGCCTGGCCTGAGGCTGAGTCCCTTGCGATGAAAGACTCCTTGGGGTGAGAACCGCGGTGGAACGCCGACAGTCGTGCGCCTCACGCTTGAGGCGCGGCCGTGCCGAACGCACGGCAGAATACTCAATTGCGTCTGTCGGCGTTTCGCCTCCGAATCTTTTTCTTTCGTTCTTTGCCGTTCGTCATTGCCGGACATAGCCGTTCGTAGAACGGCGTCGTTTCACTCGCCTATGCCGGCAATCCATGCAGAGTTCACGCTGACACAGGCGCTCCCACCGGCGCTCGCACGCGGCAGCTCAGCATGGACCACCGGATCAAGTCCGGTGGTGACGAGTCAGAGAGTGGCTTTCCATAGCTCGGGCGCCAAGGCGCACCGCGAGAACCGTGTTGTTTACCCTCCCCCTTGCGGGGAGGGTCGACGCGCAACGCGCGGCGGGGTGGGGGTGGCGAGGTTCGTCTTCCACGCTGATACGTTACCTTGCGACCCCCACCCCTTCCCCTTCCCGCAAGGGGGAGGGGACAGAGAAGGTCCACCGCGAGAACGACTCGTCA
>DATDHA010000428.1:0-3764 GCA_036521815.1 Alphaproteobacteria bacterium
CGCCACGTCGCGCAGCGCGAGCCACGATTCGTGCGTGAGGACGGCGATCTTCTCGATCGCCTCGCCGGCATCCTCGACACTGAGCGCCTTTGGAATGCTTTTCGGCAGCTTCGGCGTGCGCACCGCACTGACGGCCGCCGAGTGCGCGAGATCGTTGCGCTCGCAGAAGCGGAAAAAGCCGCGCACGACCGAAAGGGCGCGCGCCGTCGAGGTGCGTGCGAGCCCATCCATCGTCCGGTGCGCGAGCCATGCGCGCAAATCGGCCGGCCGCAGCCGCTCGATCGACGCGAGATCGGGGCGCGCGCCGAAATGCTCGACGAGGAACGTGACGAACGCGGCCATGTCGCGCCCGTACGCCTCGACTGTGTGGAGCGACGCACGCCGCTCGTTCGCAAGCCAGCTTTGCCACTGCATGATCGCGGCGCGCAGATCCGCCGCCGCATTGAAGGCGTCGGCCGCTAAAGGGGCAGGTCCAGCCATGCGCCGATGCTGAGCTCGATCGAGCGCGCGAGGAAACTCAAGAGCTCGGTTCCCTGGCCGGGGTGAAAGCGGCCGTCCTTGCGCGAGGCGAGGGCCAGAAGCCCCAGCGGTGCGGACGGACCGATCTTGAGGCGCAGGAGCGCATCCGAGCGCACGAGCGACGCCCCCGAGCCGAAGAGTGCTGCATCGCCCCGTGCTCTTGGACGCAGCAGCATGTCGCGCGCCGGGCCGAGGAGGCGATCGACCGCACCGGCATCGAGCACGCGCACCCCGGCCGTCTGTTGATGCGGCGGTGCAGCACCCGTGGTCTCGATGCAGAGGCTCGCGAGGTCGAGGCCGAGGAAGACCGGAAGATCGATCGTCGCCGCCTGGATGAGATGCTCGAAGCTCTGGGCACTAATGAGTGCGAGTACTGCGCGATGGACGCGCGTCTGGCTCTTCAGGTTGAGTCGCGCCAGGCCGACCATCTGGTCGCGCTCATCCTCGAGCTGGCGCGTGCGCGTCTTGAGCCGCTCGACCATAAAGCGCTGCAGATCGACGATGTGATCGCCGCTTGAGCGCTCGGGGTTGAGAAGGGGTGCGAGCACCTCCGCGTACTTGCCGAGAAAATCGGGGTGCGCGCGCAGGAAATCGAGAACCTGGGCCGCGTTCAGGCTCTCGGCGGGTGCTGTGTTCGCGTGTTCGTTAGGCTTTTGCAACGGCGCGCGGCCCCTGTTCCGGTCCGAGGATCGACTGGCCCGTCTTTGCCCAATCCGCGAGGAATTGAGCGAGGCCCTTCTCGGTCAACGGGTGGACGAAAAGCTGACGCAAGACCGCGGGCGGCAAGGTCGCGACATGGGCACCCATGCGCGCCGCGTCGACGAGGTGAAGCGGGCTCCGCACCGAGGCGACCAGCACTTCCGTCTTGAAGGCGGGATATTGGCGATAAATCGCCACGATGTCGCGAATGAGCTCCATGCCGGGCTGGGCGATGTCGTCGAGCCGGCCGACGAAGGGCGATATGAACGCAGCCCCCGCCTTCGCCGCGAGGATCGCCTGTGCGGCGGTGAAGCAAAGGGTGACGTTCACCATGGTGCCGTCGCCCGAGAGCGCCTTGCAGGTCTTGAGGCCGTCGATGGTGAGCGGCACCTTGACCGCGATATTCTTGGCGAGCCGCGCCAGCCGCTTGCCCTCGGCGAGCATCGTCGCGTGATCCGTCGCCGTAACCTCGGCACTCACCGGGCCGGGAACGATCGCGCAGATTTCCTGTACGACGTCGAGGAACTTGCGGCCGGATTTCGCGATGAGCGAGGGGTTCGTCGTGACACCGTCGAGCAACCCCGTCGAGGCCAGGTCGCGAATCTCGCTCAAATCCGCCGTATCGACGAAAAACTTCATGCTGGCAAATCCTTCCGTTTCGCTCCTGCCGCGCGATGGGCCCGACACCATCTGGCCCAAAGCACCCACTCGGCTCAAAGCACCCACTCGGCTCAAAGCACCACGAGACCTTGGGTGCCGCTTGGCCTGCGGGCCCAGCCTCACTAGTGTATAGACAATGACCATGGAAAACACCATCCGGGCGACGGCGGCGGTGGCTGAACGCCGCCTTGCCGTTCTGCTACCCCTGCCCCTTTCGGGCGCCTACGATTACGCGATTCCCGAAGGTATCGAGCCTGCACCCGGCGATTTCCTGCGCGTTCCCCTCGGCAGCCGGGAGGTGATCGGGGTCGCGTGGGGTGCGGCCACGGGGGAGGTCGGCCGCCACAGACTCAAACCGATCCTCGGGCGGCTCGATGTGCCGCTCATGCCCGAGGTCATGCGCAAATTCATTGACTGGGTGGCTCAATACACCTTGACCCCGCCGGGGGCCGTCTTGCGCATGGCGATGAGCGTCTCGGCAGCCCTCGAGCCGCCGAAGCCGCAGCTTGCCTATCGGCGGACGAGCGCCGAAGCTGAAACGCTGGGCGTGTGCTTAACACCGGCGCGTCAGCGCGTGCTCGAGGTGCTCGCCGACGGCCCGCCGCGCAATCCGCTCGAGCTTGCCCGCGAGGCCGGCGTAACGCCGGCCGTCGTGAAGGGCCTCGCCCAGTCGGGTGCAATCGAGCAAATCGAGTTGCCCGCCCGCCCGCCCTTCGGCGTCCCCGAAATTTCCCGCGCGGGTGTTACCCACTCGCCGGATCAGCGGATCGCGGTCGAAGCACTCCGTGCGCAGGCCGAGAAGGGCGGCTTCAACGTAAGCCTCCTCGATGGCGTCACCGGCTCGGGCAAGACCGAGGTTTATTTCGAGGCGATCGCTGCGACGCTCGCCGCGGGGCGTCAAGCACTCGTGCTGGTGCCCGAGATCGCGCTCACCTCGCAGTGGCTCGCGCGTTTTCGCAATCGCTTCAGCGTCGAGCCTGCCCAGTGGCATTCCGACCTCTCCGCATCGCAGCGCCGGATCGCCTGGCGTGCCGTCGCGGAAGGCCGCGTGCATGTCCTGGTCGGCGCGCGCTCGGCACTTTTTCTGCCGTTCCCCAAGCTCGGCCTCATCGTGGTCGATGAGGAGCACGATCACTCCTTCAAGCAGGAGGACGGCGTCATCTATCACGCACGCGACATGGCCGTGGTGCGGGCACGGCTCGGCGACCATCCGGTCGTTCTTGCCTCCGCGACACCGTCGCTCGAAACCACCGAGAACGTGCGCCAGGGCCGCTATGCCGTCGCGAACCTTCCCGACCGGCACGGCGGTGCGGTATTGCCGGAGATCAAGCTCATCGACATGCGGCTCGACCCGCCACCGCGCCAGTCGTGGCTTTCACCGACCTTGCGCGCGGCCCTTGCCGAAACCCTTCTGGCGAAGGAGCAGGCGATGCTGTTCCTCAATCGCCGGGGTTATGCACCCTTGACCTTGTGCCGAAGCTGTGGCCATCGCCTGCAGTGTCCGCAATGCACGGCATGGCTGGTCGAGCATCGTCTCACCGGGCGGCTTCAGTGCCATCATTGCGGCTTTTCGACGACCCTGCCCGCGGCGTGTCCGGCGTGCCATGCGTCGGCAAACTTCGCCGCGTGCGGACCGGGAGTCGAGCGGCTCGCCGAAGAGCTTGCGGGCCTCCATCCCGAGGCACGCGTCGCGATCGTCGCGAGCGACACGCTCGGCGGGCCGGAGGCGATCGCGGAACTCGTGCGCCAAGTCGCCGAGCATGAGATCGACGTCCTGATCGGGACCCAGATCGTCGCCAAAGGACATCATTTTCCGATGCTCACTCTGGTGGGCGTGGTCGACGCGGACCTCGGCCTCGACGGCGGGGAGCTGCGCGCGGCGGAGC
>DATDHA010000429.1:0-1868 GCA_036521815.1 Alphaproteobacteria bacterium
ACGTCAATGCCTTGGTCGCGGCCGCGCTCACGCTCTACCGACCCGCCGAATGCGCGAATTACATCCGGCACTGCGGCTATCGAGTCGCTACGACGTTATGAAAAACGCTCTAGGAGCTTGCGCGGCAGAAACTTAGTCGGGGGCTGGTACGTCAGAAGGGGCATGCCGACGACGTTCCGGCCGTGCGCCCCCGATCAGTCGCTGCTCTTTCCGCCATCCCCGCGTGACTGGCTCCCCGAAGGTCACTTGGCGTTTTTTATCGAGGACACGGTCGCGGCGATGACGCTCGATGCCTTCTATGCTCCGTATGAAGGCGATGGCCGTCGCAATCAACCGTTCGATCCGCAGATGATGGTGACGGTCCTGATGTACGCCTACGCGACGGGCACGTTCTCGTCGCGACGGATTGCGCGCAAACTGGAAGAAGATGTGGCCTATCGTGTGCTGGCGGCTGGCAACTTTCCGGCGCATCGGACGATCGCGGACTTTCGACAGCAGCACCTGGCGGCCTTCGAAGCGTTGTTCGTGCAAGTGGTCCAGATTGCTCGTGAGGCGGGTGTGATCCAGTTGGGCGCACTCGCCGTCGATGGATCGAAGGTGAAGGCGAATGCGAGCAAACACAAGGCGATGAGTTACGGGCGAATGCGCGATGAGGAGCGGCGGCTGCGCGAGCAGATCGCGGAGTTGACCCAGCAGGCCGAGGCCGTCGACGCCGCTGAAGACGCCGAGCACGGGGTCGAGGCGCGGGGCGACGAGTTACCCGCCGAATTGCAACGGCGCGAGCAACGCCTCGCCACGATTGCGGCGGCGAAAGCGCGCCTCGAAGCGCGGCAAGCGGCGAAGGACCGGAAAGAGGGCCGCCGCCCTGACGATGGGCGCAAGGGGCGCGGGACCAAACCCTTCAAACGGGAGTTCGGCGTCCCACCCGATGAGGCCCAAGATAATTTCACCGACCCCGAGAGTCGCATCATGAAAGCCGCGCACGGGTTTGACCAGTGTTACAACGGACAGATCGCCGTGGATGAAGCCTCGCAACTGATCGTGGCGACGCGGCTCACCAACGTCGCGCCCGATCAAGGCACGCTGGTCCCGATCCTCGACGGGGTGCAGACCATCTGCGGCGTGACGCCCAGCGAAGTCCTCGCGGATGCCGGCTTTCGCGAGGAAGCGACGTTTGTGACTTTGGAAGGGCGCGGCATCATCGGGTACATCTCCCTCGGCCAAGAGGGACCCGCCACCAAAGCGCCGAATCCGCAGCATCACGCCACACAACGCATGGCCGCACGACTCAAGAGCGAGGACGGCGCGACCCGCTACCGCCGTCGCAAAGCGATCGTCGAGCCGGTCCTCGGTTGGATCAAAGAAGCCCTCGGCTTTCGTCGCTTCAGTGTCCGCGGCGAAGCGAAGGCCCGAGGGGAATGGAATCTCGTGTGCCTGGCCCTGAATCTGAAGCGCTTACATCGGCTCAGCAGCATCTGATCGACTCGCCACCTGTCGGCCCCTGTCTGTGTCTACCGATTCACCGGATCCTGCGTCACTGCGGCAGCAGTCGAATGACTCTTTTGCGGCGCAGCCGTCCCTTACTGCATTTCTGCCGCGCAAGCTCCTAGCCCGCGATTCCGGAGTATCTGAACGACCCCGACCCACTCCAAGGCCAGTCCGACGATCACGAATACCCAGTAGGGGCGCATTAGCGGTGGGCGCCTCTGAATCTCAGTGCGTGTCAAAAAAATGCCGAACGGGCACTCTCAGGCTGGGTCTATGCTGCTGGCGTCTTAATTAGCCACAAGGAGGAGCGATGAAACTGGCGCTACTCGGAGTCATCCTCGCCGCATCGCTGGGTCAGCAAACCGCGCCACCGGCACTAC
>DATDHA010000430.1:0-1831 GCA_036521815.1 Alphaproteobacteria bacterium
TTCGTAGCGTTCGAGTCCCGCGCGGGTGATGCGGTAGATGCGCCGGCTGCGCCGATCCGGGTGTTCCCAGGTGCCGATGACGAAGCCGCGCTCTTCGAGGCGGCGCAGCAAGGGGTACATCGTGTTGGGGTTGACGGGCATGACCGACCCGGTCATGCGGTCGATGCGCTCCATGAGCCCGTAGCCGTGGTCGGGCCCTTTCGAGAGCAGGTGGAGGATGAGCAGCGGCACGATGGTCTTGGTCTTGACCGGCCCGCGGAAGATGGCCGAACCGAAGACGGCGTCCTGTGCCGGGACAGTATTACTTTTAATAATCATACAAGTAGAATAGTACGAGTATAGCTTCGAGGGTCGCCTCGGTCAAGAGCGAACAGAGATTCGCCGCACTGCCCGTTCGCCTAAGGACGACCGATCTTGCTCGACGATATCCGCGACGCTCCGGTCTGGAACCCGACACGGCCGTGGGCCGATTGGCAGGCGGAGCGCAACGCACGCCTGCACCGGTTCATCAACGAGCAGGTCTATCCGTACAGCCCGCACTATCGCCGCGTGTTCGACGAGCAGAAGATCGATCCGAAGAGCATCCGCACGCTCGCCGACCTGCGGCGTTTGCCATTCACCACCAAGACGGATATCGCGCCGACGGCGGACAACCCGACGCGGCATCTCGCGTTAGTCTTGCAGCCGGACGCGGAGAAGATCCGCAAGTTCGCGCCGAAATCGAAACTCCTCATGCTGGCGTGGCTGAAGCTGACAAGCGGCGACGAGGCGGTGACTCACGCGGTCCGTCGCGAATACGGCCCGGTTCAGGTGATCTTCACTACGGGTCGCACCGCCTTGCCCACGCAGTTCGTCTATGCAGGCGGCGATATGGATCGGTTTTTTCGCGTCGGCCGCCGCCTCCAAGACGTCGCCGGCATCTCGGAAGAAGGCCGCTCGCTTAACGTCTTCCCGTTCGCGCCGCATCTCGCGTTCTGGCAGGTCTATGCGGTTGGTCAGGCTGGCGGTAGTCTGATGCTGCACACGGGCGGCGGCAAGGTGCTCGGCACGCAGGGCAATATCACGGCACTCGTGCGCATGCAACCGCAAGTGCTCATCGGCGTTCCCGGATATGTCTATCACATGCTGCGGCAGGCGCAAGCGGATGGCGTGAAACTCGCAAATCTTCAGCTCATCGCGCTTGGCGGCGAGCGAGTGCCGTTCCCATTGCGGGCTCGGCTCGGCGAGATGTGTGCGAGCATGGGGTCGCCCAACGTACGAGTGCACAGTATCTACGGTTTCACAGAGGCGCGGCAGTGCTGGGCTGAGTGTCCGCCGCCGGACTATCAGACGTCATATGGCTTCCATACCTATCCGGAATTGGACGTCTTCGAGGTCGTCAATCCGGACACGGGCGAGCCAGTCGGACCAGGCGAGCGCGGCGAACTCGTGTACACGGCGCTTGAGGGCCGAGGGTCGTGCGTGGTGCGCTATCGCACGGGCGATATCGCGGAGACGGGCATCGTCTACGATCCGTGTCCGGGCTGCGGACGCGTCACCGCGCGGATCTCGACGACGCTCTCACGGCGCAGCGACATGAACGAGCTCAACCTCACGAAGATCCGCGGCACGCTCGTCGACCTCAACAATTTCCTCCCGTCCATGGCGGGCATTCCCGAGGTGGTCGAGTGGCAGCTCGTGATCAAGAAACACAACGACGATCCGAACGATCTCGACGAGCTGGTGCTCTACATCGCGGTGGCGCCCGACATCGACGACGCGGCGATAAAGGAGAAGGTTGCCGCCAAGCTGCTTAACGATACTGAAGTGTCGCCCAACCGCATCGAGGTGC
>DATDHA010000431.1:0-3440 GCA_036521815.1 Alphaproteobacteria bacterium
TGTGTGCTGTTACGCTGGCAGATATGGGCCAGCCGAGGTGCGGTCGACATGAAGGGGGCGATTGCCGCATTCGTCGCGGCGGCGAGCCGCTTCGCCGCCGCACGCGTCGCCAATTTCAAGGGCTCGATCAGCCTCCTCATCACGGGCGATGAGGAAGGCCCGTCGATCAACGGCACGCGCAAGGTGCTCGACTGGCTCAAGGCCAGGGGCGAAACACTCGATGCCTGCGTCGTGGGCGAGCCGACCAATCCCTCGAAACTCGGCGAAATGGTCAAGATCGGCCGGCGCGGCAGCATGAACGGGAAGCTCACCGTGCACGGCGTGCAGGGCCACACCGCGTATCCTCATCTCGCCGACAACGCGGCCCACCGCATCGTGCGAATGCTGGATGCGGTCATCACGGCATCCCTCGACGAGGGCAGCGCTCATTTCCAGCCCTCGACGCTCCAAATCGCCAGTGTCGATGTCGGCAATCCCGCGAACAACATAATCCCTGCCACGGCAAGCGCACGCTTCAACATCCGCTTCAACGATCTCCACACGCCCGCGCGCATCGAGCATTGGCTGCGCGAACGCTTCGACGCGGTTGGCGGCGACTACAGCCTCGAAATCGAGGTGTCGGGGTCGTCGTTCCTGACCCCGCCCGGCTGCCTCAGCAAGCTCGTTGCGGATTCGATCGAGCGGGTGACGGCACTCAAGCCGGAGCTGAGCACGACCGGCGGCACGTCCGATGCGCGCTTCATCAAGGATCACTGTCAGGTGGTGGAATTCGGTCTGGTTGGGCAGACAATGCACAAAGTCGATGAGCGTGCTTCGGTCAGGGATATCGAGCAGCTCGCCGCGATATACCTTGCAATCCTCGACGGCTTCTTCGCCGAGTCATGAGCTTTGGTCCCCTATGATCGGCACGCGCGAGATCATCTACGCACTTTATGGCGCCTATCGCCTCTGCCGGTTCGATCGGGGTGGAATGGCGTTCTTCAACGTCACGAAGGAAGGCTTCTGGCGCTCGTTCTTTTCGGCCGTGATGGTGGCCCCGATCCGCGCGATCATGACCTTGATCGAGCTTCAGAACACGCCTTTCCCGGTCGAGGCGAGCGGGGAGCGCATTTTCCTGATCGAGGCGACCTCGTATCTTATCCTTGTTTTCGCTTATCCCCTGGCCACGTTCTACATGTGCGAATTGCTCAGCCGGCAGCAGCGCTACTTCGGTTATATCGTCGCCTACAATTGGGTGGGGGTTCTGCTCGCCCTGCTCGCACTGCCGTTCGCACTCCTCGGGATGGACGACCTCGTGCCAAGCGAGATCGCGAATTTCGCCGGCCTCGGCGTCACCGCCGTCTCGCTCGTCATTCTTTGGTACGTGGCGCGGACCGCACTCGAAATACCCGGCGTCACGGCGACGGCACTCGTCGCAATCGATTTCGTCCTCAGTATCGTCATCCACAGCATCGCCGCAGCACGGCTCGCCGTCGCGTAAGGCGTCAATAGACGACTTCGACCAAATAGAGCCCATCGGGCGGGGCAGTCGGGCCCGCTTCGCGCCGATCGCGCGCTTCGAGCACGCGGCGCACGTCGGCGGGCGTCCATTTCCCTTCTCCCACGAGCTTGAGCGTGCCGACCATATTGCGCACCTGGTGGTGGAGGAACGAGCGCGCGCGGGTGTCGATGACGATTTCCTCGCCGGCACGGGCGAGTGCGAGAGCATTGAGTGTCTTGACTGGCGAATCGGCCTGACACTCGGCGGCGCGGAAGCTCGAGAAATCATGCCGCCCCAGAAGGTGTGCTGCCCCTGCCTGCATCGCGGCGAGATCAAGTGGGGACTGGACGTGCCAGGCGCGGCCACGCTCGACCGTAAGCGGTGCGCGGCGGTTGACGAGGCGGTAGCGGTAGACCCTTTCCCGCGCCGAGAAGCGCGCATGAAACGCCTCGTCCACGACCTCCGCCTTGAGCACGACGGCGAGATGGGGCTTTGCGTGGTAATTGATCGCGTCGCGCACCGTATCCGGTTCCGTGTCTTTCGCGATATCGACATGCGCCACCTGGCCGAAGGCGTGAACACCTGCATCGGTCCGTCCAGCACCATGCATCGTGGTGCGCTCCCCACAGAACCCTTCGACCGCAGTTTCCAGCACTTCCTGAACCGAGATGCCGTTCGACTGACGCTGCCATCCGACGAAGCCGGAGCCGTCATATTCGATGGTGAGCTTGTAGCGCGTCACGCGAGCACCGTTCCGGGGGCGATCGCACGTCCACGCAGGAAGACGTCCGCGGTGAGCGGCTTGGCGCCGGCGCGCTGAACTTCCTCGAGGCGAAGGCCGCCCTCGCCGCAGGCGACCGTCAGGTGCTGATCGAGCACCGTGCCGGGGAGGGTGTTCCGGGCATCGGGTACCACGCTTGCGGCGAGGACACGAACGCGCTCGCGGGCGATTTCGATCCAAGCACCCGGTGCGGGGCTGAAGGCGCGAACCGCTCGGGAAAGCGCCTCGGCCGGCTGCGCCCAATCGAGGCGCGTCTCGGATTTGCCGATCTTGGCTGCGTAAGTCACGCCCGCCGTCGGCTGGGGCGTGGGCGAAAGGCGACCGCCAGCGAGTTCCTCGAGTGCAATGACGATCAGTCGAGCGCCCAACTTGGCGAGTGCGTCGTGAAGTGCGCCGGCGTTCATTTCAGGCCCTATCGCGACGCGCTCGCGAAGCAGCATGGGACCGGTATCGAGGCCTTCGTCCATCTGCATTATGGTTACCCCCGTCTCCGTGTCGCCGGCGAGGATCGCGCGCTGGATGGGGGCGGCACCGCGCCAGCGCGGGAGGAGCGAGGCATGGACATTGAGGCAACCGAGCCGGGGGGTGGTGAGCACCGTCCTCGGCAGGATGATGCCATAGGCCGCGACCACGGCTGCGTCGAGCTCGAGTGAGGCGAACGCAGCCAGCGCGTCGGGTTCGCGGAGCGATCTTGGCGTGCGCACCGGTATGCCGTGGCTTTCGGCGAAGCGTTGGACGGGAGAGCGCTGCTCGCGCTGGCCGCGGCCCGCGGGTCGCGGCGGCTGGGCATAGACTGCTGCGAGTTCGTGGCCTGCCTCGACGAGTGCCGCCAAAGCCGACACCGCAAAATCCGGCGTCCCCATGAATGCGAGCCTGAGCCTTTTCATGACGCGGGCCCGCCGCCGTGGGTCACGCCGACACGGTCTCCTTGAGCTTCTTCGTTTTCTGAAGCTTGCGCAGGATGATGCCGCGCTTCAGGGCCGAAATGTGATCGACGAAAAGGATACCGTCGAGATGGTCGATCTCGTGCTGGACGCACGTCGCCAAGAGGCCCTCGAGCTCGATCTCGCGCATTTCGTTCTGGCGGTCGAGAAAGCGCACGCGGCAGCGCGCCGGCCGGGTGACGGGCGCATATTGCTCGGGCAAGGACAGGCAGCCCTCTTCATACCTCGCCTGTTC
>DATDHA010000432.1:0-3198 GCA_036521815.1 Alphaproteobacteria bacterium
CCGGCTATCCTTGAAACGAGCACCTCGGGCGGCGCCTCGAGCCATATTCCGTCGAACCGGACACCGCACGTGTGTGCCACGGCCTCGATCGCGCGCCGTTCTTCGGGCTGGCCGTGCACGGCATCGGCGATGACGGCGTGCCCGGCCAAGAGAGCCTCCCGCGCGCGGGTGACGATCGCGGCGTAAACCCGCTCGGTCATGTCAGCACTATAGGCTTCGGGACCGAGCCGTTCGAGTGTCGCCACGCCGGCAAGGTGCTTGCGGATCACGTCGCTGCGGAGCACGACGGCACCGGGTGCCGGATCGAGGCTTGGTGCGAGCTCGCGCGCGAGCGTCGATTTTCCGGTCCCCGACAGCCCACCGATTGCCACCAGGCGAGGTGCAGGCGGGGTGGCATAGCGAAGGGCGAGATCGAGATAGGGCCTCACTTCCGCGAGGAATTGCCGTGAAGCGACGGCGTCGGGTTGCGCCGATGCCATGGCAACGCCCACGACCGCGCGCACTGCCGCGCGTGCCGAAAGATAGAGCGGCAGCGTCGCGAGGCCGGAAAGATCGCCGAGGCCGTCCAACCGGGACCCTTCCGAGAGATAGCGGTTGAGCACAAGATTGGCGAATTTGCGCAAGGCCCGATGATCCAGGTCCATGAGCAGGAACGCGAGATCGTAAAGCACGTCGATAACCGCGAAACGCTCATTGAATTCGATCGCATCGAAGAGCGTTGGACGGCCGTCGATCGTACAGATGTTCCGCAAATGAAGGTCGCCGTGGCAGTGACGCACAAGGCCGCGCTCGCGCCGCAACTCGAGCAAGGGCCTCACGCGTTCGAGTGCGGCTTCGCTTGCCGCTCGCAAATGCGTCACCGCGTCGGGCGAGAAGCAGTCCGGTCCCGCCTCGCGCAACCCCCGATCGTTGTCGACGATCACGCGCGCGAATTCCGCGGTGCCGCCGTGATCGCGCCGACGCTCGGCACCTTCGTGAAAGCGCAAAATCGCATCGGTGAGGCGGGCCATGAGAGGGGCGTCGAGTTCGCCGCGTTTTGCGCGCCGGTCGAAGAGCTGGGATTCGTCGAAACGCCGCATCACGACGACCCAGTCGACCGCCTCTCCAGCACCACCGATGGCAAGCGCACCTGACGGCGTGCGGACGATCGGCTCGGCGCCCAGATAGATCGTGGGTGCGGTGCGCCGGTTGAGCGTCACTTCCGCCTCGCAGGCGCGCTTGCGCAGGGCCAACGTTGAAAAGTCCATGTAGGGGAACCGCACCGCGCGTTTGAGCTTCAACGCCCGCTCACCAGCAAGGATGACGACAGCGCCGTGGGTGTCCACGCGCGACACCCGCGCGCCGCCATGATTGCGCGGGTCCGTGAGGAAGGCGATCACTTCGCTCTGATCCTCGATCACGCGGCTCGGTGCGCTCATGGCGAGGGTTCCTTGAGCCTGCCAGCGAGCCGCAAGCGGCGCTGGCGCCGGGCCCCAGGCTTTCGGCCGTGCAAGCGTTTAGCGTGCATACTCCCGGCGCGGTTCGGGCACACCCGCGGGGTCTTCGTGGATGATCACCTCGGCACCGGGGAAGGCTGCGAGAAGCCGAGCCTCGACCGCATCGGAAATCTCGTGGGCGCGCGCAAGCGTGATATCGGGGTTCATTTCGAGGTGGAGCTGAATGAAGAGCGTAGGGCCCGCGGAGCGGGTGCGCAAATCGTGCATCGCCACCACGTGCGGGCTCTCCGCGACGATTTCCTTGATGCGCGCGCGGGCATCGTCGCGCAGCTCCCGGTCCATGAGCTGATCGAGCGATTTTCGCGATATTTGCCATGCGCTGACGACGATGAATCCGGCAATGCCGATCGCGAAAATCGGATCGAGTATGTGCCAGCCAAACTGCATCCCGAGGAAGAGCGAGACCATCACGCTGCCGTTGACCAGCAGATCGCCGAAATAGTGGAGAGCGTCGGCACCCACCGCGAGCGAACCGGTGGCTCGGACGACGTAGCGCTGATAAGCGACCAGGCAGATGGTGACCAGAATCGAAAATGCCATCACGGCCATGCCGATCGCGCTGTTGTGGACCGGCTGAACGTCGAAGAGGCGATGGCCGGCCTCGAAGATCAAGAACACCGCCGACCCGGCGATGAAAGCGGACTGGCCGAGTCCCGCGAGCGATTCCGCCTTGCCGTGGCCAAAACGGTGCTCCCGGTCGGCCGGCGTCAAGGCGTGGCGCACCGCGAACAGATTGATAATGGAGGCGGCCGCATCGAGCAGCGAGTCGATCAAGGTCGAGAGCAATGCAACCGAATCGGTCACCAGAAACGCGGCAATTTTGACGACGATCAGCACAACCGCCGCCGCGACCGAGGCGTGGGTCGCCGCGGTCATCAAGCGCGCATTCCTGGGGCTGGTCACGGGCGTTTCGGTCATCGGGCCATCGCCTCCTCACGGATCAAGGATAGAGCCGCTCGGTCCGCCAGCCATTTCCCTCGCGCCGATAGACGACGCGCTCGTGGAGTCGAAAAGGGCGCTCGCGCCAGAATTCGATGCGTGAGGGTGCCACCCGAAAGCCCGACCAATAGGGTGGGCGCGGCACATGGCCGAAGCCGTATTTCGCCGCGTATTGCGCCACTTTACGCTCGAGTTCGAAAATCCCGGCAAGCGGCCTCGATTGTTGGGAGGCCCAAGCACCGATCTGGCTTTGCCGATGCCGTGTTGCAAAATAGGCGTTGGCCTCCTCGTCCGAGACCGGCCTAACCGTCCCCTCGATGCGAACCTGCCGGCGCAGCGACTTCCAGTGAAAGCAAAGTGCCGCGCGCGGGTTGGCCGCGAGGTCGCGACCCTTGCGGCTTTCGGTGTTCGTGTAGAAGACGAAGCCGTCCGCATCGACATCCTTGAGCAGCACCATTCGCGCCGAAGGTGCGCCGCTGGCATCCGTCGTGGCCAGTGCCACGGCGTTCGGATCGGAGGGCTCGCCGGCCTCGGCTTCCTTCAGCCAGAGACGGAAAAGCTTTATCGGGTCTTCGGTCGAGGTTTCGTTCATGACATGTTCAGCACGATTGCCCGTTCAGCACGATTGCCCAGCTCCTGCGCCGTCATGCGGCACGCTCGATATAAATACCGACCGCCATCCTGCACGGCAAATGCGGCATTTCCGGCGCAACTTCGCCGCCATATCGGGCACGCATTTCGGGGACGCAGCACTGGTCAGAGG
>DATDHA010000433.1:0-2399 GCA_036521815.1 Alphaproteobacteria bacterium
GGATCGACGGCGAGGACCGCGACCCGGTGGCCTTGCGCAATCGCGTGGAGCCCGAATGCCTCAATGAATGTCGACTTGCCGACCCCGGGTGCGCCGGAGATGCCGAGCCTGATCGATTTGCCGGTCGATGGCATAAGGCGCTCGAGGAGTGCCTCCGCCCGCTCGCGATGGTCGGCGCGTGACGATTCGACGAGCGTGATGGCGCGTGCCAGGGCACGGCGGTCGCCAGCATGAAGCGCATCCGCAAGGCGGGCCACTTCCTCGAGGCCGGTTCCCTTCGCTGCCTTGCCGCCCGCCGCACGCGCCGAATTCATGGGACCTTCCTATCCGAATCCGCCCCGCGGCGCCATGGCCGACACGGCCGCTATCGAAGCGGCAGGGAAAGGGGCGAAAGCTCGTGGCCGGTGCGCTTCCCCCAATCGAGGGCCGGTACTGCCACTTCGGCCTTGGCCGCAGCCGCCGTGAGGCGTTCCGCCGCGGCTTCGTAATCGAGGGTGAGTACGCGGCCGTCGGCCACGACCTTGACGCCGTCGACAAAGACGTCCTTGACGGCCCTGTCGGCCGCCGAGTGGACGAGACTGCGCAAGGGATCGCGCACGGGCTTCATCGTCGGCGTGTCGAGATCGACGAGCACGAGATCGGCCTTCGCACCGACCGCAAGCCGCCCGATATCGTCCCGCCCGAGCGCCTTTGCCCCGCCTGCCGTCGCGGCATGGAAAACATCGCCCGTCGAGCAGATCTCCAGTTGGCGCGAGGCGGCCCGGCCGCAAAGTGCGACCATGCGCATCTCCTCGAGCATATTGTGGGGGAAGGTGTCGGTCCCGACGCCGAGATTGACGCCGGCTTCGCGGTAGCGGTTGAAATGCTCGAGCAACATGCCGTGCCGCACGAAGACCGTCGGGCAATGCGCGACACTGGTTCCCGAGCGCGCAAGGATGTCGAGATCCTTCCGGGTACCCCACTTGATCCAGGAATGGCTGTCGAGGAAGATCGCGTGGGAGACGATGCTGGTTGGACCGAGGATGCCGAGGCCGTCGAGCCACTGAAGTGGGGTCATGCCGTGACGACGCGTCATCTCGTTGAACTCGACGATGCTTTGGGCGGCATGGATCTGGAGTGCGATGCCCCGCTCCTCGGCCGCCTTCTTCGAGCTGCGCAAAAGCTCCGGCGTGCAGGTATCGACCTGTGCGGGCATGATCATCGCCGAGAGCCGGCCGCTCGGGTGGTTGAGCGCGCGGTCGACAATTTCGAGCGCCCTTTCCATTGCGGCGGCACCGCCATCGGCGCTCCAATCGTAGCGGACTTCGCGGCCGTTCTCCGTGTACCAGCGCGCCGAGCGGAACCCCGGCGCCAAAATGCCGCGCAGCCCACTCCGGGCGATGAGGTCGAGCCAGCCGGGATAGGGCGACGAGATGTCGACGAGTGTCGTGACGCCGGAGCGCAGCAACTCCGCATAGGCGACCTCGGCGCAGGCAAGCTTGCCCGCCTCGTCCGGGCCATAGGCGGGCATGAAGTCGTAAAGCCCCGATAGGCCCATGCGGGGATTGCCCCCGTCTTCCGAAAAACCCTTCGAGAGCGGCTCGGAATAGGGATGCGAATGGATGTTGACGAGGCCGGGTATTACGCAAAGCCGTCGCCCGTCGATGATCTCGTCCGCCTGGCCGCGATAGCCGGAGCCCACGAACGCGATCTTGTTGCCCGCGAACGCGACGTCCGCATCGCGGAGGAAAGCGTGGCCGCCGCGGGTCTCGTCCCATGCGACCGTCCAGTCCGCATTCTTTATAAGCGTGGTCTTGATCATGAGGCCCTCCCTGGCACGGGAGGATGCGATAGGTCCCTTGAGCGCGCAAGCCGTAGCACCGCCCCGCGTCCGGCCGTCAGCGCGCGGCTTCGACCGGTTCCAGGCCGCCGTCCGCGCGACGGTCGATCGCGGCCAGGCTGTTTTCATCGGCCGCTTCCTGCTGGCGCGCCCACATTTCGGCGTATTTGCCGCCGAGACGCAGGAGCTCGACATGCCGGCCGCGCTCGGCGATGCGGCCTTCATCGAGCACGATGATCTCGTCGGCGTCCACGACGGTCGAAAGCCGGTGCGCGATCACGAGCGTGGTGCGGTTTGCGGAAACCTCGCGCAGGCTCGCCTGTATCTCCTGCTCGGTCTTGGAATCGAGGGCCGAAGTCGCCTCGTCGAACAGGAGGATTTTGGGATCCTTGAGGATCGTGCGCGCGATCGCCACGCGCTGCTTCTCTCCGCCGGAGAGCTTCAATCCGCGCTCGCCGACCATCGCCTTGTAGCCGTCGGGCAAGGCCACAATGAAATCATGGATCCGGGCATGGCGCGCGGCTTCCTCGATTTCCTCGCGGGTCGCGTCCGGGCGGCCATAGGCGATGTTGTAGTAGAT
>DATDHA010000434.1:0-7672 GCA_036521815.1 Alphaproteobacteria bacterium
ACCGTCGGGGCGGGGGTGTTGCAAGACGCCTCTTCGACGAGGCGATCCTCTGGTGCCGAAAGAAGGGATGCTCGGCCGTCTCGGTCGTCGTCACGCCGGAGGGCGAAGCACGGCATCGGCTTTCCACGTTCTACCGGAACCTGGCATTCGAGGCGACGGGGCGCACCATCATGTCCAAGCTGCTGCTTTAAGCGGCCGAAACCATTCGCCGCACGTCTTTGCGCCTATGCGACAAGCGGCGGCCTTTGCGGACAGGTCCAACCTTGCGATGGACCTACCGCATGCCGTCGCCCTTCGGCAACATGATCACGATTTCGTCGGGGCGGCCAAAATTGAGCAGGATGCGTGCCTGCTCTTCAAGCATGTCCGGGTCGATGCCGCTCTGCCCCACGAGTGCCGCCCTCGCCTCGAGCGCTGCGCGTTGGCTGCTCACGACGTCGAGCGTCGCCTGGGCGAGTTCGACCTTCTGGGAGAGCTGCCACCACGCATTGAGGCCGCGCTCCCCCTCGACGGCGTGATAGGCGAAATAAACGCCGAGGCAAGCGAGCAGAAGCTGGGCCGAGATGCCCGGAAGACGGCGGGATATTTCGCGCGCGAAGCTCATACCGGAATCGAATCACAGGCGATTTGCCGCGGTCAACAGATAATTCGCAAATCCCCGCGATTTGGCGCCAGTATTTGTCAAATCGATTCATTTTCGTCCCGTTACCACCGGAGCTGTTGCCGAAATGACTCACTCTGCGAGACTGAACAGATTCGGGGATTGCTTATGCGATCCGCGAGTCGGGCGGCGCCTGGCGGAAAACGGACTTGCCCGCGTAATGCGCCGTCGGACCCAATTCTTCTTCGATGCGGATGAGCTGATTGTACTTAGCGAGACGGTCCGACCGGGAGAGCGAACCGGTCTTGATCTGTCCGCAGTTCGTCGCGACGGCGAGATCGGCGATTGTCGAATCCTCCGTCTCGCCGGAGCGGTGGGAGATGACGGCCCGGTAGCCCGCCTTGCGCGCCATCTCGATGGCCCGAAGCGTTTCGGTCAGCGTGCCGATCTGGTTGAGCTTGATCAGAATCGCATTGGCGAGACCTTTTTCGATACCCATCCGAAGGCGTTCGGGGTTCGTGACGAAAAGATCGTCGCCGACGAGCTGGATATTATTGCCCATCGCCGAGGTAAGCGCCGCCCACCCCTCGAAATCGTCTTCAGCCATGCCATCCTCGATTGAGACGATCGGATAGCGCGTCACGAGTGCGCGGTAATATTCGACCATCCCGGCCGAATCGAGTTTCTTGCCCTCGCCCTCCAGCGCGTACTTGCCTTTCTTGTAGAATTCGGTCGATGCCGGATCGAGTGCTAAGGCTATGTCCTCGCCGAGCCTATAGCCTGTCGCCTCGATCGCTTTCGCAATGAAGCCAAGCGCTTCGTCGGCACTCCTGAGGTTTGGTGCGAAGCCGCCTTCATCGCCGACATTGGTGTTATGCCCGGCATCCGCGAGCTGCTTCTTGAGTGAATGAAAAACTTCCGAGCCCATGCGGATCGCTTCCGCGACGGTGGGTGCGCCGACCGGTGCAATCATGAATTCCTGGATGTCGATGGGGTTGTCCGCGTGCGCGCCGCCATTGATGATGTTCATGAGAGGAACGGGCAAGCTATGCGCGAAAACGCCACCGAGATAGCGATAGAGCGGCAGCCCGCGCTCCTCCGCCGCCGCCTTCGCCGCGGCCAAACTCACGCCGAGGATTGCGTTGGCACCGAGGCGCGACTTGTTCGCGGTCCCGTCGAGCTTGATCATGACGCTGTCGATATGGATTTGCTCTTCCACGTCGAAGCCGGAGAGTGCGTCGAAAATCTCGCCGTTGACTGAATCGACCGCTTGCAGCACGCCCTTTCCGCCGTAGCGCTTTTTGTCGCCATCCCTGAGTTCGGCTGCCTCATGCGTGCCGGTCGAAGCGCCCGAGGGCACGGCGGCGCGCCCGATCGTCCCGGTTTCGAGCACCAAGTCGACCTCGACGGTCGGATTGCCGCGGCTATCCAGGATCTCGCGGGCGCGGATGTCGGTGATTGCGGTCATGACGTCCCCCGGGGATAGGACATTGTGGGCGGAATGGCGCGTGAGAGATAGCGGCCCCGGCCGAAGTACGCAAGCGCGGCGGCAAATTCATGGCGTTCAAATGGACGGGCTCTCAGACCTCGACCGGCCTAGCCTTCGCGATGCGGTCGAAGGAAAGCAGGGTTTCGAGGAGGCCGGGCAGGTCCTTGAGCTTCACCATGTTGGGACCGTCGCTCGGCGCCTTGTCGGGATCCTGGTGGGTTTCCATGAAGACGGCGGCAACGCCGACCGCGACGGCAGCACGCGCGAGGATCGGCACGAACTCGCGCTGGCCTCCACTTGTCGTCCCCTGCCCGCCCGGCTGCTGAACCGAATGGGTCGCGTCGAAGACGATGGGATAGCCGGTCTTGGCCATGATCGGAAGGGCGCGCAGATCGGAGACGAGCGTGTTGTAGCCGAACGATGCGCCGCGTTCGGTCAAGAGGATGTCGGTATTGCCCTCATGGGCGATCTTCGCGGCGACGTTCGCCATGTCCCACGGGGCGAGGAACTGCCCCTTTTTCACGTTGACCGCACGCCCGGTATGCGCGGCGGCAACGAGCAGATCGGTCTGCCGGCAGAGGAAGGCGGGGATTTGCAGCACGTCAACCGCCTGCGCCACCACGGCGCATTGCTGCGGCTCGTGCACGTCGGTCAAGACGGGGATGCCATGCCGCTCGCGCACCTCGGCCAAAATCGGCAGGCTGTCGGAAAGGCCCATGCCGCGGGGGCTGTCGATCGAGGTGCGGTTCGCCTTGTCGAACGACGTCTTGTAGATGAGGCCGATGCCGAGCCGCGTGGTGATTTCCTTGATCGCTTGCGACATTTCGAGGGCGTGCTGGCGCGATTCAAGCGCGCACGGCCCGGCAATGAGCGTGAACGGCAGATCGTTGCCGACGGTAAGCTTGTCGATCCGAACGCGGTGAGGTTTCAACATTGACGTTTCATGTGAGGTGTCTCGATGTACTCGTCGTGTCTATCCGCCTGACGCCCTTCACGCAACACCCAAAGTGCACCGGCCGCAATCGGAGTTGCGATAATCGGGCACTCCCGCGAAGAAAAATAGCGAAAACGGATCTCGGTGTCTCTACACCAGCCTGCTCTGATCGACCGCCGCCCTAATGAAGGACGTGAAGAGCGGATGGGGATCGAGCGGCTTCGATTTGAGCTCCGGATGGAATTGCACGCCGACGAACCAGGGATGGTGCGGAATTTCGACAATCTCCGGCAGTTCGCCGTCGGGCGACATACCCGAAAAATGCATTCCAGCGCCTTCGAGCTGGGGCTTGTAGTTGACGTTCACTTCGTAGCGATGGCGGTGGCGCTCGCTGATCAAGTCCGCCGCATAGGCGTCGTGCACCTTGCTGCCCTTGGAAAGCACGCATTCATAGGCGCCGAGCCGCATGGTGCCGCCGAGATTATCTCCGATGCCGCGCCGTTCGAGTACGTTGCCTCGCATCCACTCGGTGAGAAGGCCGACGACCGGGTGTTCCGCAGGGCCAAATTCAGTCGAGCTCGCACCCGCGAGGCCGACGATGTTGCGCGCGACCTCGATCACCGCCATCTGCATGCCGAAGCAAATCCCGAAATAGGGCACGTTGCGCTCGCGGGCGAAGCGGGCCGCCTGGATTTTCCCTTCCGAACCGCGCTCGCCGAAACCGCCGGGCACCAGTATGCCGTGAACGCTCTCGAGGCGCTGGGTCGCGTCGTCGCGCTCGAAGATCTCCGAATCGAGCCAATTCAGCTTGACGCGCACGCGATTAGCAATCCCGCCGTGGTTGAGGGCTTCCGAGAGCGACTTGTAGGCGTCGAGCAAGTGCGTGTATTTGCCGACGACCGCGATCGTCACCTCGCCTTCGGGCTTTTGCACGCGCTCGACGATATGGCGCCAGCGCGAGAGATCCGGCCCGTTCACATGCTTGATGCCGAAATGCTTGATCACCTGGGTATCGAACCCTTCCGCGTGATAGCGAAGCGGCACTTCGTAGATCGTCGAGACGTCGAGCGCCTGTATCACGCATTCCTCCCGCACATTGCAGAAGAGGGCGATCTTGCGGCGCTCATTGATCGGAATCGGCCATTCGCTTCGACAGAGGAGGATGTCGGGCTTGATGCCGACGCTCTGAAGCTCTTTGACGGAGTGCTGGGTAGGCTTGGTCTTGAGTTCGTGAGAGCTCGGGATGTACGGCACCAGCGTCAGGTGCACGAACATGACGCGCTCCGGGCCGAGCTCGTTGCCGATCTGGCGGATCGCCTCGAGGAATGGCAGGCCCTCGATGTCGCCGACGGTGCCGCCGATTTCGCATAGCACGAAATCAGCACCGCCTGCGTCCGCCAGGATGAAATCCTTGATCGCATCCGTGATGTGGGGGATCACCTGCACCGTCGCACCCAGATAATCGCCCCGCCGTTCGCGCGCGATGACATCCGAATAAATGCGGCCCGTCGTCACATTGTCGCTGCGCCGCGAGGCGACGCCCGTGAAGCGCTCGTAATGGCCGAGATCGAGGTCGGTCTCCGCACCGTCGTCGGTCACGTAGACCTCGCCGTGCTGATAGGGACTCATCGTTCCCGGATCGACGTTGATGTAAGGGTCCAGCTTGCGAAGCCGGGCGGTGAAGCCGCGCGCTTGCAGAAGCGCGCCCAACGAGGCGGAGGCGATACCCTTATCGAGTGAGGAGACCACGCCGCCGGTAATGAAAATATACCGTTGCATGGACCACCACTATAACGTCACCCGGCGGCAATAGAAACGGAAAGCGACAGCCGCGACGCCGCCTTTCGAAAATAATGAACTTGACAGCAGCCCTATTGCGCTGCTGGCGGCTGGGGTCCCGAGGGAGCTGCGGGAGCCGCCGGAGTCCCAGGATTTCCCGGCGGATTCGCTGCCGGTGCCGCAGGTGCGGCCGGGGCGGGTGCTGTCGGATTCGCCGGCGGGACGGGGCTGGCAGGTGCTGAACTCTTCGTCGTCGGCTGATCGATGATCGAACGCTGCTGCGGCGTGTGGCTTGCGAGATAAGCGAGTGCGAGGCTCACAAGCATGAAAGCGGCCGCCACGATTGCTGTCGTCCGAGTCAACAGATTCGAGGCCCCTCGCCCGGTCATGAAACCGCTCATCCCGCCGCCGCCGCCGATTCCAAGCGCACCACCTTCGCTGCGCTGAAGCAGCACGACGGCGATGAGTGCGATCGCAAGGATCATATGAATAACGACGAGCACTGCGGTCATTGTGTGGACTTTCGAGGTTTCACGGCGGGCCCAATGGCCGACCCCGAAGGGATTGCGCCGATCGCGAGCGGTTATTTAGTGCCTCGGGCGCGATTTTGCCAGAGGGGACTTGTTTGCCGGAGACGACCTGGACGGCTCATCGGCACGCCTGGGCGACGGCCCAGAATTCGTCGGCCTTGAGGCTGGCCCCACCGACAAGTGCACCGTCGACGTCGCCGATGCCGAGAATTTCCGCGGCGTTCGACGCCTTGACCGAACCGCCATAAAGGATTCGCATGTCGGCGAGGTTGGCTCCGCGCCCGGCGAGTGTTTTTCGGACAAGGCCGTGCATCGCCGCGATGTCCTTGGCTGTGGGCGTGCGGCCCGTGCCGATCGCCCAGACCGGCTCATATGCGACGACGGTGTTCGAGGGATCGGCGCCCGCCGGCAATGAGCCTGCGAGCTGTCGCCCGACCACCTCTGCCGCCTTGCCGGCTAGGCGCTCGGCCTCCGTTTCGCCCACGCAGACGATCGCAACGAGGCCGGCACGGTGGGCCGCCTCCGCTTTGGCGCGCACGAGCGGATCGGTCTCGCCATGATCGGAGCGGCGCTCCGAATGACCCACGATGACGAAGCGGCACCCGGCGTCGGCAAGCATCTCCGCACTCACGTCGCCGGTATGAGGGCCGTCCGCCTTTGCGTGGCAATCCTGGCCCCCAATCGCGATGGCACTGCCCCTTGCCAGGTCCGCCACGCGCGCGAGAAGGGTCGCGGGCGGGCAAACGAGGAGATCGCAGCGCGGCGGCGGTCCGTCGCGCAATTTTGCGAGGAGTGCGCCAACGAGTGCCAAGCCGTCGAGGCCAGCTTTGCCCGCGCTCGTGCCGTGCATCTTCCAATTTCCGACGATGAGTGCCGTGCGCGCCATGTTCGGGGTCCCCGTCCAAGGTCGCTTTCTCTAGCACGAAGGGCGTGCCGAAAGGAATTGCGGCCGTCGGCATCCGCCAATCCCTTGTTGCCCACCCCTTTCGCCGCTTCTATGATGCCGCGCTTCACGAGCCGTTGAGCATTTATTAACACCTTGAAATCGCGGACATACGCCCGCCAAGCGGAAAGATTCTGGAGCAATGCCGGAGAAGCAGGAGAAGACACCCCTCAGGAAAATCGTGGCCCGCATCGTCGTCGCGGTCATGTTCGGCATGCTTATCGTCAGCTTCGGAATTTGGGGCATCGGCGACGTGTTCCGCCGCGGCGGTCGGCTGACACCGGTGGCCGAAGTCGGTCCCGTGCGAATCATGCCCCAGGAATTCCAGGACCAGTATCGACGCGAGCTGCGCCGGCTGCAGACGGTCCTTCAGACCGAGCTCGACGCCCAGCGCGCCCGCGAACTCGGCGTTCCCCAGCGCGTGATCGAGGACATGATCGGAAGAGTTCTCTTCGATCTTGCGGTGCGCGACGCGAACGTCGCAATCGGCGACCAGACCGTGCGTCAATCGATCGTCGACAACCCGCAATTCCGCAACGCGCAGGGCGAGTTCGACCGCAATATCTTCCAGAGCATTCTTTACAACGCCAACTATACCGAGGACCGTTTCGTCGCGATGCTGCGTCAGGATCTCGCGCGCGGCCAGGTCACCGACGCCGTCGCCGCGGGTGCCGCGGCGCCGAACGCGCTTGTCGACCATCTCTATCGCTATCGCAACGAGCGCCGGGTTGCGGATGCACTGCTCGTCTCCGCCGCTTCGATCGCGGACGTCCCCACGCCGACCGACGCCGAGCTCGACGCCTATCGCACGGAACATGCGAACGCCTTCACGGCACCTGAATATCGCGCCATCACGGCGGTCGAAATTCATCCAGCCGATCTTGCGGCGGACATTAAGGTTCCAGAAGATCGCCTCAAAGACGAATACGAGGCCCGCATCGGTGAGTTCCGTATGCCGGAGGAGCGCACGCTGCGCCAAATCCTCGTCCCCGACGAAGCAACGGCAAAGAAGGCGGCGGAGCTGATCGCCGGCGGCGAAGCCTTCGAGAAGGTGGCGCAGGAGGTGACCGGCAAGGCTCCGCTCGACCTCGGCACCGTGAAGGAATCCGACGTCGCCAGCCCGGAACTTGGGCGAGCGGCATTCGAGGCAAGCGAGGGCACCACCACTGCTCCCGTGCAGAGCCCGCTCGGCTGGCATATCGTCCAGGTCGAGAAGGTGGCGGAGGGCCGGACCCAGACGCTCGACGAGGTCAAGGACAAGCTCACCCACGACATCGCGATGCGTGAGGCGTCGGACGCGGTATTCGATGTCGGCAACAAGCTCCAGGACGCGCTCGGCGGCGGCGCCAGCCTCGAGGAGGCGGCCGAGCACCTCAAGCTCAAGGTCCAGAAATTC
>DATDHA010000435.1:0-2440 GCA_036521815.1 Alphaproteobacteria bacterium
AAGGAGAGGAGTCGCTCGACACAGGCGAGATGCCGGCGCTGGCATCCTTCTGCCGCGTCCATGAGCGCTGTCGCGCCCATCCGGCCCTTGGGCCGCGCATTGATTTTGGCGCCGCTCTCGACTAGCATCGCCGCGATCTCCGTCGCACCCCAAGCCGCCGCGCCCATCAGCTGGGCGTCGAGTTCGACCTCGCCCGCCGCCCGCCGCGCCGCAAGCCACGCGCGCGCCTTCTCCAGGTCGTCTGCGCGCAGAATCTCCACCCATTCCCGCGTGCGATCATCCCACTCCGCCATCACCACTTCCTTTCACACAGGCTTTACCTCATCCACAGCCGCGCGGACACAAAGCGGCTGAGCTTCATTCGTCGCGCGCGGCAGCTTGGCTTCAGCCTCGACGACGTCCGGGCGTTCCTCGACCTCTCCGATAACCCCCTCGACCACAGATGTGCCGATGCGCGTCGGCTCGGAGCAAAGCAGCTCGACGATGCTAGAGCCAAGATTGCGGACCTCAAAAAGATGGTGAAAGCGCTCTGCGGCATAGTGGTAAGCTGCGCTGAGGGAACAGCCCCTTTTTGAGCAGACTGGCGGCGGTGCGATATGCCTTGAGGTGAGTTGCATCGATCATCAGCCGATCGGGTAGGACTTGAACTTGCGCCTACCCGGCTTGTCGCCCTTCACTTCCGGCAGCCTCGAAATATCATGGCGCTGAAGGCAACGATGCAGTGATGACCGCGTCAGGTGTGGGATCGTAGGCTGGAGCGCATAGAGGCAGTCGTCGAGCGGCAATAGTGTATGCTGGCGAAAGGCGACGATGATCGCCTCTTCCTCGATCGACAGCACCGCGGACTTCGGATCCTTCGGTCCAGTCAGCGTATCTGAGACAACCGTCCTTTTCTTCCACTTCGTCACGGTCTTCGGGTTAATCCCGTAGCGCTTGGCGAGAGCCCTCAAGCTTTCTTGACTATTTTGTATTGCTCGACGGATTGCCTCTGTCGTCGTGGCGCTCCCGTGTAGAACCTGGCCCATAGTGCCTCCTGCCATTCCCGCGAGTAGAGTGCTCCATCAAACCACGGGACTAAACACCTATGCGTCCCGTGATTCGAACAGGTTGGTCTCGAGTGCGATGCAATCGCCGCGATAGATGATGTCGGCCACGTAGATCGCAATGCCCTCGTGGTCGGTGACCACGCAATGAGCTTCCGCGGTTGGCGAATTGAGCGGCACTTCGAGAAGCCGCGCGGTTTCCGGATCGGCACTTGCGATGACAAGGGTCTGGTGCGCGCGAGCGATCTTGACATCCGTCATCGACGCGACGATGGGGAGTGCGGTGCGGGTCCGGAATGCGGCCGGATTGCGGTTGTAGATATCCTTTGCCAGATGGAGGTTGACCAGCGAATAGACCCGCTTTTGGCGCGACTGCACGCTGCGCAGGAACACGTATTCCTTTGCGGGCGACCCGTCGCCGGGCTTGAGCCGGGGTGCCAGCACCGGCGTGCTCACGGGGAGGAATTTCGGGACATTGTCCTTGATGGTCTCGATCAGCGACGACCAGGTGGTGTCGAGCTTGAGCCAGCGGCGGTTCGCGAGCGCGTCGGCGACGAAGGTGCCCTTGCCCTGCTGGCGCCGGACCAAACCCTCCTTCTGCAGGATATCGACCGCCTGGCGCGCGGTCACGCGCGCGACTTCGAATTCCTCCTGCAACTCCTCGAGTGTCGAGATCTTGCCGCCCGGCGCCCAGTGCCCTTCCTCGATGCGACGGCGCAGCGTCGTCGCGAGCTGGATGTAGAGCGGCACTTGGCTCATCCGGAATGTCTTCGCCAATTGACCCATCGTCCGATCGTCCCTCCTTTGTTTCCCGTCGTCCCCGATCGACGCGCGCGTGCGCCAGGGCAGCCGTCTCGTCGTGTCGTTCAGTTCTCCAACCGGTCCCTTATCGTGCTTGCCCCAGATACGGGTGCAATGGCGCCGCCGCACTCCGCTCCTTCATTCATGCCCCGATACCGCACCGCTGATCAGGTTGGTGCGGTAGAGCGAGTCCAGATCGAGCCCCGGCATCGGCTCGGCGGGCGCCATTGTCGACATGAGTGCCTGAAATGCTGCCTCTTGGTTCCGGCGCAGCCGCTCCGCCGTCGCGACGTCGACGACTGAGAAGCGAATCGCATCGCCCGCTCGACGGCGACCGACGGCCGCTAGATCGGCAGAGGCGACGGTCGCGATCTTGGGATAGCCGCCGGTCGTCTGATGGTCCGCCAAGAGGAGGATCGGCTGGCCCGACCCCGGCACCTGGATCGCACCCGTCGCGATCCCGTCCGACACGATGTTGTAGCCGTCCCGGTGCTGGAGGAGAGGCCCATCGAGCCGCATGCCCATGCGATCGGCGTTCTTGGACACGCGATATTCCGCCCCCGTCAGGCGTGAGATGGCGGCATCGGTAAAATGAT
>DATDHA010000436.1:0-7685 GCA_036521815.1 Alphaproteobacteria bacterium
GTTAACCATTTCACACCACCTGCGCCCCCGACCCGCATCTTTTCGCCCTTTCACGGGCGCGCGCATCGGCGGTGGCGAGATACATAGCTGGCTATTTATAGAACGATCGACGTGGTCCGGTGCTGCGCGTTGTTTCAGCGCTGAAACCCCGCGCTCCGCCGACGCAACGTCCTGCCGCAGCGCACACTTCTTTTCCGCCGCGTTCTCAATGAGTTGATCGGCGGCGTTTCCTGGCACAATCCTTGCCCGAATATCAGCTACTTCGATGCGCGCGCAGGATGTTGTCGGAAGCCGAGAACAGGCGGCTTTCCCGCGCCCGGCGGCCGGACTTCCGCGATGTGGCCTTGTGCATCGGCGGAACGCGGCCGCCCGCAGAATGCACATCCGGGGTTTGCATGCAGCCTTGCCCCCTTGGAGGCGCGAAGCGGCGTGCTGGCGCTCGGTTTATTTGGAAGATGTCGCAGCAAATTCAGAGGTGGTCCACATGCGATGGCCCCTCAGCGTGCTGGCGTTCTGCATCACTCTCCTCGGGGCGATTCCGACGCGCGAGGCCGTGTCGTCCTATGCGCAGGAGGACCGCCAGCGGCCGCTACCTTCGTGGCCGGCCGTCACGATCGACCGAATCGAACTCCATTGCCTTGCTATGAATATTTACTACGAAGCGCGCGGCGAGGCGCCCGAGGGCCAGCTTGCCGTGGCCCATGTGACCTTGAACCGGTCCCGTTCGCCGGGATTCGCACGGACGATCTGCGACGTGGTTCATCAGAAGTACGCATTTTCGTGGACGCGGCATCGCAGGGGCGAGAAGGCCACCACCCTTGACGAGCAAGCCTGGTCGCTCGCCTCCATGATCGCCGATTTGGCGATGTCCGGCTTGTCCGAGGATCCGACCGGCGGTGCGACCGACTTTCATGCAGTGCACACCCAGCCCTATTGGGTATCCGACAAAGCGCTTACCGTCGAGATCGGTCATCACAGGTTCTATACCCGTCGACCGGCCAACGCCCGCTGAGCGAGCGACGGCCCTCTCTATCAGCCCAGGCCCCTGTCAACCCAGACCCGTGTCAGCCCATCACCGAGGCCGACATGGGTTCGATTTCGTAGATGACCCGCACTTCCCCGGGCTGGGCGTAGGGATACTTGTCCTGACCGAGGTACTTCTTCGCAAGCGCGTCGATGTGCTTGTTCGCACCCTCTTCGGTCAGCCGCTTCACGCGGCCGCGGACCTGGATGTGACGGTAGGGATTGTCGGGATCCATGATCGCCAACGCCACGGCGGAACCTTCCTTCATGTTGCGCGCCTTCACCCGTCCTTTCGCGGTATTGACGCGGATGACCCCGCGTTCGTAATCGAACCAGACGGGCGTTACCTGGGGCGATCCATCCGGCATCACCGTCGCCAGATTCGCGAACGCTTTCTTTTGCCGCAGCAGATCGAGATACTTGTCAGGAATTGCTGCCATCGTTGTGTGCTCCTTGAGATGGGTTGCCGCGAGGCGTGTTCCGGCCGGACGAACGAAGAACCGATGCCATCCGCGTCGCCGCTCTATTGCCTCTGCGATGCTAGTGTGGCTTTGAATCCGAAATTCGCTCACGGTCCCGCACCCAGATGTGGCGAATTTCGGATTCGCCACACTAGCATGCCAGGGGGTTCAACGACGAGTCCGGCGGGCTCCGGTCGCGGCGACGCGGGCGGTAACGACGCGAAAGCAGTTGAGGCGTATCGCAACCCTATGGTATTAAAAATAGGACGATAATACGATAGGTCGACCGCAGACGGGGCGGCCGGCCGGGGAGAGCACGACGGGTGGCATTGGAACCTAACGCGTTGAAGAATTGGACCGAGCTCGCGACCGAGGTGCTCGATCGCGGCGTCCACGAGCGTGCCGTGCGCCGCCTGCGCGAGGCGCGCGTCGTGCTGCCGACCTTTTCGCAGCTTGCCGACCCTGCGCGGATTCCGGGCTCGATCTTGGCCGAGCTCGCGGCGGTCGATGCCGATGCGCCGCATGCGGGCAATCTCTTCCGCGTGCACTGGTACAATGACGAGCGCCGCGCGGGACAAGGTACGGTGCCGAGCTATCTCGAGCTTCCGGAAGCCTTGACCGGCGTGAAAGCGCGCATCCTCGTGGCACTCGGCCGCTATTTCCCCATGATCGGTGCCCACAAGGTGCTTGCGGCTTACGGTTGCCTCGCACCCAAGCTCGTGACGGGGCAGTTCGATCCCGAGCGCCAGAAAGCCGTGTGGCCGTCGACCGGAAACTATTGCCGGGGCGGGGTTGCGATCTCGCGCATCGTCGGCTGCCGCGGCGTGGCCGTGCTGCCCGCCGGCATGAGCCAGGAGCGCTTCGACTGGCTCAAGCGCTGGGTGAGCAAGCCCGAGGACATCGTGCGCACGCCGGGTACGGAAAGCAACGTCAAGGAAATCTACGACAAATGCGCCGAGCTTTCCCAAGACACGGCCAACGTCATCCTCAACCAATTCTCCGAGTTCGGGAACTACCTCGCGCACTATGTCTGCACCGGGCCGGCGTTGCGCGCGGTGTTCGAGGATATGCGCAGCCGCGACCCGCGACTGCGTTTAAGTGCCTTCGTCGCCGCCTCCGGCTCGGCCGGCACGCTCGGTGCGGGCGACTATCTCAAGAATGAGTATGGCGCCAAGATCGCCGCGGTCGAGGCCGTCGAATGTCCGACGATGCTTTATAACGGCTATGGCGAGCACAACATCCAGGGCATCGGCGACAAGCACATCCCCTTCATCCACAATGTGATGAATTCCGACCTGGTGATCGGCATTTCGGATCGAAGCACCGATCAGCTCAACCTCCTGTTCAACAGCGAGGTCGGGCGGCACTTCCTTGCAGCACGCCGCAAGCTCGATCCGAGGCTCGTCGAACGGCTCGACGGCCTCGGCCTCTCGAGCATCGCCAATCTGCTCGCGGCGATCAAGACCGCGAAGCGCCTCCGGCTCGGCGCCGACGATGCGATCGTGACGGTCGCGACCGACAGTGCGGCGATGTATGCGAGCGAGCGGCGCAAATACGAGGCAGCGCACTACCCGCGCGGCTTTGACGAGGTCGATGCGGGCCAGGTGCTGGGGGCGCACCTCGAAGGCATTGCGGATGACCATACCATCGAGCTGACGGAGACCGACCGGAATCGGATCTACAATCTCGGCTACTACACCTGGGTGGAACAGCAGGGCGTCCCGCTCGACGCGTTCGACCGGCGGCGCGATCAGGGCTTCTGGCGCGGGCTTCAAAGTGCGGTTCCGATCTGGGACCGGCTGATCGAGAAGTTCAACGCGCGCACCGGCCTGAACCGGCCGGGCTAGAGCGTGATGAGATGATAAGGAATCGCGAGGCCCTCCTCACCCTTCCCTCTCCTCCCGACCGGAGGAGAGGGTTGCGTAGGGTTAGCGAAGCAGCGCTGAGCTTACCCGAAGCTGGGTGAGGAGGGACAGTGAATCAACTTAATCGCGTCGCGTTTTAGCCGGCGCGGTGCTGCAAAGACGCAGGCGGCGTCGCGAATGAACGGAGGATGGGATTGACAGAGGCGTATTTGGAGCTGCGGCGACGGACCGCCGAGCGTGACAGGAGCCTGCGCGAAAAGGTGATGTCGCTCGAGGAAGCCGCTGCACTCATCAAGGACGGCGACAAGGTCGGCATCGGCGGCAGTACGCTTTCGCGCACGCCGATGGCGATGATCTGGGCGCTCATTCGTGCCGGACGCAAGGGGCTCTCCTGTTCGCGGAGCATCATGTCGAGCGAGGGCGAGCTGCTGTTTGGCTCCGGTGCCTCCACGCACGTGCTCACGAGCTGGTTCAGCCAGGGCATCGTCTGGGGTGTCTCGAAGGTCATGCGCCAATACACGGAATCGAAGCGTGCCCGCTTCGAGGAGTGGAGTCACATGGCGGTCGGAATGCGCTTCCGCGCCGGTGCGATGGGCGTGCCATTCCTGCCGATGCGCTCCATGATGGGTTCGGACGTCATCGCCCGCTTGCCGGACGCGCGCGAAATCGAATGTCCCTTTACCAGCGAGAAGCTCGTCCTCGTACCCGCCCTCAACCCCGACGTCGCCCTCATCCACGTCCAGCGCTGCGATGCCTACGGCAACGCGCAGATGGACGGGCTTCAATTCATGGATATCGACCTCGCCATGGCCGCGAACCGGGTCATCCTCACGACCGAGCGCATCGTGTCCAACGACCAGATCCGGCGCGCACCCGATCAGACGAAGATCCCGTTCCTCGCCGTCGACGCCGTGGTCGAAGCGCCCTTCGGCTCGGCACCGCACGAATGCTACGGGGTCTACGAGCCGTTCTTTAAGCACCTCGACATGTACGCGGAGCTGATCCGCAAGGACCCGGAAAAGGGCATGAAAGCGTATCTCGACCAGTACTTCTACGGCCCGAAAAGCTGGACCGGGTATCTCGATCTTCTCGGCCTCGACCAGATCCTCGATGCGGCCCGCCGCGGGAGGCGTATCTATGACGATTGAAACCATGACCAAGGCGAAGGCGCGCGACTATACCGCAAGCGAGCTTCTTGCGGTGATGGCCGGCCGGCTGCTCAAGGACGGGCAGGTCGTGTTCGCCGGCGTGGGCATTCCGCTCCTTGCGGCGACTTTGGCACAGCGCCTTCATGGGCCGGGACTCACGATCCTCTTCGAAGGCGGTACGATCGGCGCCTTTGTCGAGCCGGGGCAGCTCCCGCCCTCGACCAATGAGCAGCGCTGCACGCGCCGCGCCAACATGGTGCTGAGCAGCACCGACGTGCTGCTGCTCCTCCAGCGCGGCTACGTCGATATCGGCTTCATGGGTGGTGCCCAGATCGACCGGCACGGCAATCTCAACAGCTCCTTCATCGGCGATCCGGAGAGCCCGCTCACGCGGCTGCCGGGAACGGGTGGCGGCAACGACATTTCCAGCCTCACCCAGATGATCGTGGCGATGAAGCACGAGAAGCGCCGCTTCGTCGAGCAAGTCGATTTCATCACGAGCCCGGGTTTCATCGCAGGCGCCGCGAGCCGGCGCGATTCCGGCCTCGTCGCCGGCGGCATGTATAGGGTCGTCACCGACCTCGCGGTGATGGGTTTCGACGACAAGACGAAGTGCATGGAGGTGCTGGCGTTGCACCCGGGTGTCAGCATCGAGGAGGTTCGGGACAATACGGGCTTCGATCTCCTCGTCAGCTGCAAACTCGCCGTCACTGAAGCGCCAAGCGGGCAGGAGCTTTCCGTCCTGCGGAATCTCGATCCCGACAAGCTCTATATCGGCTAAGCCGGACGCCGCAGCACCGAAGTGCCGCCCCGGCGGGGCTTTGACGTTCATCAGGGGAAAATCATGGCTGGACTTTCGAATAGCTTTGGGATCGCGATGCGGAACTTCACGGCGTTCCCGCAATTGCCCGACGCGCGGGAACTCGTCGATTACGGCGTACGCATGGAGGAACTCGGCTTCGACTCGCTTTGGGTCTGGGACCACATACTTCTCGGCGTTGATCCGCATTTCCCGATCATCGATTCGCTTTCGCTCCTCACCGCGGTCGCAGCACGCACGAAGCGCATCATGCTCGGCACCGGAATCCTCGTGCTGCCGCTGCGCAATCCGCTCGTGCTCGCCAAGCAGCTCGCCAGCATGGATCAGCTTTCGCAAGGCCGCCTGCTGCTCGGCATGGCGTCCGGCTGGTACAAGCGCGAATTCGATTCGATCGGCGTCCCCTTCGAGAAGCGCGGCAAGATCATGGATGAGAGCCTCGAGATCATGACGCGCCTTTGGACGGAGGACCTCGTCGTCGGCGACTATCCGCCTTACCACATGCGCGGTGCGGTGATGTTCCCGAAGCCTTATCAACGCCCGCGCCCGCCCATCCTCATCGGCGGCTATGTCGACCGCGTGTTGAAGCGCGCGGGCGTCACGGGCGACGGCTGGCTCACCTATTTCTACACACCCGAGAGCTTCACCAAGTCGTGGAACAAGGTTTGCGCTTTTGCAGCAGAGGCGGGCAAGGACCCAGGAACGCTCCTCAACGGCAACCAATTGCCGATCATGGTCGGCAAATCGCGCAGTGCCGTCGAGGGCCCGATGAACGAATGGCTCTCGAAAGAGTGGGACTACGCGGCGTGGAGCGAATCGACCAAGCAATCCGCGATCATGGGCACGGTCGACGAGTGCGTGGCGCAGCTCGAGGCGCACCTCAAGGTCGGGGTGCAAAAGATCATCTTCGTGCCCTACCAGTACCGCTCGGATCAGGTCGAGATCGTCGCCAAGGAGATCATTCCGCGGCTCAAGCGATAGACGCGGTCGGACTTTCTATGTGAGGGCATTAAAAACAAGCCTCATGGTGGTGAGGAGGCCGCGCGAGCCGAAGGCTCGCTTTTTTGCGTCGCGCAAAGACGGCGCGCCCCCTTAGGCGGACCTTCGCGCACCGGCGCGCCGGAGCGGCCGTCTCGAACCATGAGGGGGCGGGCGAGGGAAAGGGCGGACGAACCCACACGCTCGGGGTCAAGAACGCGGCGCAAGTCCCAAGGGCCTGCGCGGCATACGCCTACCCAGGAATTGCGTTGAAGGGTGGAAAGCCATTTCTCGCGGGTTAGGGAGCAAACTAAATAACACCAACAAAACGCACCTCGAGGAATGGCGATGAAAATTGTCACACTGCTTGCCGTCACCTGCGTCTCGCTGTGGGCCACGCCAGGCCGTGCCGATGACGGGGCCGAAAACGCCCTCCGGGCACTCTTCACCATCGTCAACGAGCGGATCGGGCCCGAAGGGCAGCACTGCAACTTTGGTGCCGTCTATTTACAAAGCCACCATAACGACAGCAAAGATGCTACGGTCGGCGAAGCGCTGCTGGGCGAGCTTGCAGAGATGGCCGATGGCGGCCACAACGCGATCAGCGGCGCCTGCCACGGCCGCAATCCCAAACGCTGCAGTGTCCATCTCTATCATGAGTGCGGCGAGGCGGCATCGTCGACCCAGTTCGACTTCGAGGTGGTCGGCGGCAAGGCACAGATCGCCACGTTGGTCTGCCTCTCGACGCCTTGACGACACCGCCTCTTGCGATCCCCACCCTTCGAGACGCCTCGCTCCGCGAGGCTCCTCAGGGCGAGGACCTTACTCTTCTAACAGGATGAGAGAGCGGGCGGTGGTCCGTGGCTAACGTCTACCCGACCGACTGTACGCGGTCGTAGCGCCGCGCGGGCGTGTTGACGATTTCCGCGAGAGGGGCTGCGGCAAAAGACGTGCGCCGGCGCTCCGCCGATGCCATCCCATAAAGTGTGGTGCGCTGGACCGGCACGCGGCCGAGGCGCAGGATCGCCGCTTCCATTGCCGCCGGCGACATTTCCTGGCCGTGCACCGCACCGGCCGCACGCGTGATTGTTTCGTTCATAAGCGTACCGCCGAGATCGTTGGCGCCTGCCTTGAGGCACGCCTCGACACCGCGCGGCCCCATCTTGACCCAGGACGCCTGGATGTTCCGGACATGCGGATGGAGTGCGAGCCGTGCCACGGCGTGCATCAGCACGGCCTCGCGGAAGCTCGGCCCCCGGCGTGCGCGCCCCTTCAGATAGATGGGCGCTTCCATGTGCACGAAGGGCAGCGGTACGAACTCGGTGAACCCGCCGGTGCGCATCTGAAGCTCGCGGACCCTGCGAAGATGCCGCGCCCAATGCTCGTAGCGCTC
>DATDHA010000437.1:0-6659 GCA_036521815.1 Alphaproteobacteria bacterium
GATCCTCCCCGGCCGGCAGCTCGATAAAGCGGAGCGACTTGCCCGGCTTGAGGAGCGGCAAGGCGCGCTCGGCGGCGCGCGCCGCGGCACGCTTCCCCGCCGCATCGCCGTCGAAGCACAAGATGGGTTCGTCCACGTGCCGCCACAGCTCGCCAAGCTGCGCCTCGGTCAAGGCCGTGCCGAGGGGAGCGACCGCTATGTTGAAGCCCGCCTTGTGCATCGCGATCACATCCACATAGCCTTCAACCACGACCAGCTCCCCACGCTCGGCCGCACCGCGCCGGGCATGGGCCAGGCCATAAAGCATCTTTCCCTTATGGAAGATGTCGCTGTCCCGCGAATTGAGGTATTTGGGAGAGCCCTCGCCGAGAATGCGGGCACCGAACGCAACCACTCGGCCGCGCGCATCCGCAATCGGAAACATCACGCGGCCGCGGAAATAATCGTAAGTCTCGCCGCGCTCCTCGCTGCGGCCCAGGAGGCCGGCTTCGAGAAGCATCGATTCGGTATATCCCTCTTTGATGAGACTCGATTTGAGCGCATTTCCCTGGGGCGAGAAACCCAGTCGAAAGCGCGCGATCGTGACGTCGTCGAGGCCGCGCCGGCGCAAATAGCCGAGCGCTTCGCGGCCGACGGATGCCGAGAGCTGCTTTTCATAAAAGGCGCATGCGGCCTCAAGCGCGGTCGCCAGGCTTTTGTAGCGCTCGGCCTTGGCGCGCTCCGCGGGCGAGGTACTGGGCACTTGAAGCCCTGCCTGTGCCGCGAGTCGCTCGATCGCCTCGGGGAAGCTCAGATGCTCGCTGCGCATGACGAAACCGATCACGTCGCCGTGTGCGCCGCAGCCGAAGCAGTGAAAAAAACCCTTTTCCTCGATCACCCAGAAGGACGGCGTTTTTTCGTTGTGGAAAGGACAAAGGCCGGCATGCTCGCGGCCCTTGCGCTGGAGCTTGACGCGCCGCGAGATCGTGTCGACGAGGCCGACCCGCGCGCGCAGTTCATCGAGGAACTGTGGTGAAATCGCCATCAGCCTGGAACCGCCTGTCAGTCCACCTGCATCCCTCGGCCCGCACGGCCTTGCCCCAGACCGCCGGTGCCGCCGCCCAGGCCGGTCTCAGCTCGCGCCAAGCTGCGACTTTACGACTCCGCTTGCCCTTGAGAAATCCATCGTACCCGTATAGCGCGCCTTGAGCTGCGCCATGACCTTGCCCATGTCCTTGATCCCCACGGCTCCAACCTCGCCGATCACGGTTTTGACGGCCGCCGCCATCTCGGCCTCCGAGAGCTGCCTCGGCATGAACGACTCGATCACTGCGATTTCGTCCTGCTCTTTCCGTGCCAGCTCGGGCCGCCCGCCTCTCTCATAAAGCTCGATCGATTCGCGGCGCTGCTTGATCATGCCTTGCATCATCTGGACGATCTCGTCATCCGATATGCCGTCGGCATTGCCCTTCGGCCGCACCTCGATATCGCGCTCCTTGAGTTTGGCCAAGATCATGCGAACAGCCGAAACGCCGCGCTCGTCTTTGGCCTTCATCGCTGTCTTGAGCGCTTCGGTCAGGCGGGCACGGAGCATGGAGCGGGGTCACGCATCTGGAAAGAGACTAATCTAACTGAAATCGGCCCGAAGTGCAAATGATTATGTCACCTTAAGCATTTGAATTTCTGGAGATATTTCCAACATGCCTGCTTGACGGCGGCACGGTCTTTGCTTATTACAACCCTGCCCGCGGGTCGTGCGCATCAATACCGCCAGGACATGAGCTTTGGTGTGGTGGCATCCCAGCCACCGCCTTTCGCGCGCGAACCGAGGCTTGGCGAGGATCATCCCAATGCCGAAATCCGGACCGATGCTCCTGGATTTGCACCTGCCGAAGAGTCAAGCGCCGCTCGGTGCTACCGCCGTCATTGTCCTCGCCGACGGCACCGAGCTTTGGGGCCGCGGCATGGGTGCCGCAGGGTCGGTCGGCGGCGAGATCTGCTTCAACACCTCGATCACCGGTTATCAGGAAATCCTGACCGATCCGTCCTACGCAGGCCAGATCATTGCATTCACATTCCCACATATCGGCAATGTCGGCGCCAATCCCGAGGATATTGAGACCACGACGCCGGCAGCCCGCGGCCTCATCGTGCGAGAGGACATCACCGAGCCGAGCAATTGGCGCTCGTCCCAACATCTCGACGGTTGGCTGCGCTCCCACGGCCTCATCGGCATCGCGGGAATCGACACGCGCAGTCTGACCCGGCGTTTGCGCGACGCTGGTGCGGCCAACGGTGTTGTCTGCCACGCACCCGAGGGAATCTTCGATCTCGCCGAATTGCGTTCCCAAGCCAAGGCCTGGCCGGGCCTCGAGGGCATGGATCTCGCCAAGGAGGTTACCTGCCGGCAGACCTACCATTGGGATGAAACACTCTGGACACTTGGCCAGGGTTACGGCCGGCAGGCGGTATCGACGTTCCACGTCGTCGCCGTCGACTATGGCGCAAAGCGCAATATTCTGCGCTGCCTCGCTTCGAACGGCTGCCGCGTCACCGTTGTGCCTGCCTCGACGAGTGCCGACGCGATCCTCCGCCTGAGACCGCACGGAGTATTCCTTTCGAACGGCCCCGGCGACCCTGCGGCGACGGGCGCCTACGCGGTCCCGACGATCAAGCACATTATCGAAGCGGGCATTCCCACCTTTGGCATTTGCCTCGGCCATCAGATGATGGCCTTGGCACTGGGTGCGAAGACCGAGAAGATGCATCACGGCCACCGCGGCGCCAATCACCCGGTCAAGGATCTCGTGAGCGGCAAGGTCGAGATCACGAGCCAGAACCATGGCTTCGTGGTCGTCGAGGGCTCGCTGCCATCGGGCCTCGAGGTGACCCACAAATCGCTCTTCGACGGCTCGGTCGAGGGCTTCAAGGTCAAGGACATGCCGGCCTTCGCCGTGCAATACCATCCCGAAGCCTCGCCAGGCCCGCGCGACAGCCGCTACCTCTTCGAGCGTTTCGTGAAAATGATGGCAGAGAATGCCTAAGCGCCGCGACATCGAATCGATCCTCATCATCGGGGCTGGACCCATCATCATCGGCCAAGCCTGCGAGTTCGATTATTCGGGCACGCAGGCGTGCAAGGCGCTCAAGGAGGAGGGCTACAGGGTCATCCTCGTGAATTCCAACCCGGCGACGATCATGACCGACCCCGGCCTGGCCGATGCCACTTACATCGAGCCGATCACGCCCGAGATCCTGGCGCGCATCATCGAAAAGGAGCGGCCGGATGCACTCCTGCCCACAATGGGCGGGCAGACGGCCCTCAATACCGCGATGGAGCTCGCCAAGCGCGGCATCCTCAGGGAATACGAAGTCGAGATGATCGGCGCCAATGCCGAGGTGATCGAGAAAGCCGAAGACCGCCTCCTCTTCCGCGAGGCCATGACGAGGATCGGCCTCGAATCGCCGCGCAGCGCCATCGCGCATAGCATGGAAGAAGCGAAGGCGGCACTTCTCGAGATCGGCCTTCCCTCGGTCATCCGCCCCTCCTTCACCCTCGCGGGCACCGGCGGCGGAATCGCCTATAACCAGGACGAGTTCGAGCAGATCGTGACCGCCGGGCTCAAGGCGTCCCCGGTGTGCGAGGTGCTTGTCGAGGAATCGGTGCTCGGCTGGAAAGAGTTCGAGATGGAGGTGGTGCGCGACCGCGCGGACAACTGCATCATCGTGTGCTCGATCGAGAACGTCGACCCGATGGGCATTCACACGGGCGACAGCATTACGGTGGCTCCCGCACTCACGCTCACCGACAAGGAATATCAGACCATGCGCGACGCCTCGATCGCGTGCCTGCGCGAAATCGGCGTCGATACGGGCGGGTCCAATGTCCAATTCGCCGTGAACCCGGACACGGGCCGCCTGATCGTGATCGAGATGAATCCGCGCGTTTCCCGCTCATCAGCACTCGCCTCGAAGGCGACCGGATTCCCGATCGCCAAGATCGCCGCGAAGCTCGCCGTCGGCTACACGCTCGACGAGCTTCAGAACGATATCACGGAGGTGACACCCGCGTCGTTCGAGCCCACGATCGACTACGTCGTCACCAAGATGCCGCGCTTCACGTTCGAGAAGTTCCCGGGTGCTGAGAAGACGCTCACCACATCGATGAAATCGGTTGGAGAGGCGATGGCGATCGGGCGCAACTTCGCCGAATCCCTTCAGAAGGCGCTGCGCTCGATGGAGACCGGACTGACCGGGCTCAATGAGGTCGATATCCCCGGTGCGGCTTCGGGCGAGAACAGCGACATTGCGCGCGCAGCCCTCGCCGTGCCGACGCCCGATCGCCTGCTCGTGATCGCGCAGGCGTTCCGCCTGGGCCTGAGCGTGGCCGACGTCCAACGCGCCTGCCGCTACGATGCGTGGTTCCTTCGTCAGATCGAGGGCATCGTCGCGGCCGAGACGAAGGTCCACGAGCGCGGCTTGCCCAATGATCGCGCGGGCCTTCTGCATCTCAAGAGGCTTGGCTTTTCGGACGCGCGCCTCGCGGAGCTCACGGGGGTCGCCGAAGCGGCGGTCGCGGCACGGCGCAACGAACTCGACGTCCATCCAGTCTACAAGCGCATCGACACATGTGCCGCCGAATTCGCGTCCTCGACACCTTACATGTACTCGACCTACGAGGGCGATGGCTTGGCGCCCGCCGAATGCGAGGCGGACCCAAGCGAGGCGAACAAGGTGATCATTCTCGGCGGCGGTCCGAACCGCATCGGCCAGGGCATCGAGTTCGACTATTGCTGCGTCCATGCGGTCTATGCGCTCGATGAGGCGGGCTACGAGACCATCATGGTCAACTGCAATCCGGAGACCGTGTCGACCGACTACGACACGTCCGATCGACTTTATTTCGAGCCGCTGACGTCGGAAGACGTGATCGAGCTCGTCCGGGTCGAACAAAAGCGTGGCGCCTTGAAGGGCGTCATCGTGCAGTTCGGCGGGCAGACGCCGCTCAAGCTCGCGGCTGCCCTCGAGGACGCGAAGATCCCAATTCTCGGCACGCCACCCGACGCGATCGATCTCGCGGAGGACCGGGAGCGCTTTCAAAAGCTTCTTGCCAGGCTCGGCCTACGCCAGCCGAACAACGGCACGGCGAATTCGCTCGCCGAGGCTGAGCGCATCGCCGAATCGATCGGCTATCCCGTCGTGATCCGTCCTTCCTACGTGCTCGGCGGGCGCGCCATGGAGATTGTGCACGATCGCTCCGTGCTCACGCGCTACATGACGGAGGCCGTCAAGGTCTCCGGCAAGGACCCGGTGCTGATCGACAGTTACCTCCAGGACGCGATCGAAGTCGATGTCGACGCGATCTCCGATGGGCGCGACGTCCACGTCGCCGGCATCATGGAGCATATCGAGGAAGCCGGAATTCATTCGGGCGACAGTGCCTGCTCGCTTCCGCCCTATACACTCTCCCCGGCCGTTATCGAGGATATCCGCGCGCAGACCAAGAAGCTCGGCCTCGCCCTCGGCGTGATCGGGCTTATGAATGTGCAGTACGCCGTCAAGGGCAACGACGTTTACATCCTCGAGGTCAATCCGCGCGCCTCCCGCACTGTCCCCTTCGTCGCAAAGGCGACGGGAGTCGCCATCGCCAAACTCGCGGCACGGCTGATGGCCGGCGAACCGCTCACAAACTTCAGGCTCGACGGTGCCAAGGGGAGCCACGTCGCCGTCAAGGAAGCGGTCTTCCCCTTCGCGCGCTTTCCCAACGTCGACACACTGCTCGGCCCGGAGATGAAGTCGACCGGCGAGGTGATGGGCCTCGACAGCGATTTCGGCCGCGCGTTCGCCAAGTCGCAGCTCGGCAGCGGAGTCGAGCTGCCGCTCGAGGGTGCGGTCTTTGTCTCGGTGCGCGATCGCGACAAGCCCGGCATGATCGCGGTTGGAAAGAAGCTGGTCGAACTCGGCTTTTCCCTGATCGCCACGCACGGCACGGCGGCGGCACTGCGCGCGCACGGAATCAAGGTCGACGACGTAAAGAAAGTAATGGAGGGCCGGCCCCACATCGTCGACACGATGAAAAACGGTGGAGTACACCTTGTCTTCAATACAACCGACGGTGCGCAGGCAATCGCTGACAGCTTTAGTATCCGGCGCACGGCACTCATGAATAAGATTCCCTATTATACGACCGTCGCGGGTGCCAGGGCGGCTGTCGCCGCGATCGGCGCCCTAAAATCCGGCAAGCTTGAAGTTACGCCGCTCCAGTCCTATCTTGAGGGTTCGTTTTAGTAACCCCCCTTCATAGCCCGGGCGAGACACGGCCTTCCGGCTATGCGGGGTATTGTCTGTTTCGGTCGAATGGACACGCCATGGAAAAGATGCCCATCACGCCCATAGGATTGAACCGGCTTCAGGAAGAGCTGCGCCGGCTCAAAGCGATCGAGCGGCCGGCGGTGATCCGCGCGCTTGAGGAGGCGCGCACCCATGGCGATCTCTCGGAGAACGCGGAGTATCATGCCGCACGCGAACGCCAGAGCTTCATCGAGGGGCGCGTGGCCGAACTCGAGGACAAGATCCGCCGCGCCGAGGTGATCGATACGAGCAAGCTCACGGGAAAGGCGGTCAAGTTCGGCGCCACTGTTGTGCTCGTGGACGACGACACCGACGAGAAGGTCACCTAT
>DATDHA010000438.1:0-8072 GCA_036521815.1 Alphaproteobacteria bacterium
GGTCAAGTTCGCGATCGACCCCACCCCGAAATACAAATACGACCCCGAAAAGGCGAAGTTCCACCTGAAGAAGGCGGGCCTGAGCAATCTCAAGGTCGACATCTCCGTGGCCGATGCCGCGTTCAATGGTGCGGTTGACGCCGCGGTCCTCTATCAGGCGCAGGCGAAAGCAGCAGGAATCGACCTCAATGTGGTGCGCGAACCGAACGACGGCTATTGGGACAACGTGTGGCTCAAGAAGCCGTGGATCGCGGGCTATTGGAGCGGGCGTCCGACCTGCGACTGGATGTTCACGGTGGTCTATGCCAAGGGGGCTGCGTGGAACGAAACCAAGTGGGCCAATCCTAAGTTCAACGAGCTTCTGGTCGCGGCGCGCAGCGAGACCGACGACAAGAAGCGCGCCTCCATGTACGCCGAGATGCAACAACTTGTCCACGACGACGGCGGCGTCATCGTGCTTGTCTTCAACAATTATGTGGAGGCGAACTCGAAGAAGCTTGCGCATGGTACGATCGCAGGGAATTGGGAGGCCGACGGCTTCAAGATCGCCGAGCGCTGGTGGTTTGCCTGAGTTTGGCCAGGCGACGACATACACGCGGGCAAGGGGGAGAACTGCGATTGATGGGAGCATGAAAGCGTGAATCCAGTTGTCAGGACCGTGTTGCAGCGGCTCGGGCTCGGGTTGATCACACTGTTCATCGTCTCGATCGTGATCTTCTCGGCGGTCACTATGCTGCCCGGCGATTTCGCGACCTCCATCCTCGGACAAGCGGCGACGCCGGAAACGGTCGCGGCCTTCCGTCACCAGGTCGGGCTCGATCAGCCGCCGGCATTGCGCTATGTCATGTGGATCGGCGGCGTGCTTCACGGCAATTTCGGCCAATCCTTCTCGGGCCTCGCCGGCATCGGCGAGGGTCATGGCCGGACAGTTGTCTCGCTGATCGTACCGCGCCTGAAGAACACGCTGTTCCTCGCGAGCATGACCGCACTGGTTGCCGTACCGCTCGCACTCGTCCTCGGCATGCTTGCGGCCCTCTACCGCAACAGCTTCTTCGACCGCGCCGTGAACTTTGTGACGCTCACGACGATCTCGGTGCCTGAGTTCTTCGTGGCGTATATCCTGATGCTGTTCCTTGCGGTCAAGTTCCCCATCTTCTACTCGCTCGCCAACGTCTCCCCGGATACGCCGTTCCTCGAGCGCGTCGCGCGATGTACGCTGCCCTCCTTGACGCTCGTTCTCGTGATCGTCGCGCACATGATGCGCATGACGCGCGCGTCGATCATCAATCTCCTCGCCCACCCCTATATCGAGACAGCGCGGCTCAAGGGTGTGAAGCCCGGGCGCGTCATCTATCGCCATGCGCTGCCGAATGCGTTAGCACCGATCGCCACGGTCGTGGCCATCAACCTCGCCTATCTGATCGTCGGCGTCGTCATCGTCGAAGTGGTGTTCGTCTACCCGGGGATCGGCCAGCTCATGGTCGATTCAGTGTCGGCGCGCGACATCCCCGTCGTTCAGGCCTGCGCGCTGATCTTCGCCGTGACCTATATCGGCCTCAACCTGATGGCCGATATCGTTTCGATCGTCACCAACCCCAGGCTCCTGCACCCGCGATGACCGTCAAACCCGACGAGTACCCCGGAGATGCACTCGTCGAGCCGGCTGGTGCCGGACGCGTCAGCGGATATGTGCGCCGCAGCTCGCTAAAATCGGCATGGCGCGCCCTCAGGCACGCGCCGCTGACCGCGTGGTTCGGCATTTTCGTCATCGTGACCTATTGCGTGTTGGCGATTTTCGCTCCTCTCATCGCACCCTATGGAGAATCGCAAGTCGTCGGCAATCAGTATGAGGAGTGGGGTGCTCAGTTCCTTTTCGGCACCGATCAGCTTGGCCGCGACATGCTCTCGCGCCTCATCTTCGGCGCGCGCAACACGGTCGGGATAGCAGTGCTCACGACCTGCCTGGCCTTCTTCCTCGGCGGCGTGCTCGGCCTTGTCGCCTCGATCCTCGGCGGCTGGACCGATCAGCTCCTCGCCCGTGCAGTGGACATTCTGATGGCGATCCCGCAGCTCATCTTCGCGTTGATGCTGCTCTCGATCGTCGGCTCTTCGATACCCAATCTGATTGTGATCATCGCCGTCCTCGATTCGACGCGTGTTTTTCGGCTAACGCGGGCGGTCGCGATGAACGTGGTCGTGCTCGATTTCGTCGAAGCGGCACGCCTGCAGGGTGAGAAGATCGGATGGATCATGGTGCGCGAAATCCTCCCGAACATCATCCCGCCCCTTGCGGCTGAATTCGGCCTGAGGTTCTGCTTCGTCTTCCTGACCATAAGCGCCTTGTCGTTCCTCGGCCTCGGTATTCAGCCGCCGACGGCCGACTGGGGCTCCATGGTGCGCGAGAACTCGACCCTCATCACCTATGGCGACATCACGCCACTCCTTCCGGCCGGCGCCATAGCACTCCTCACCATCGCCGTGAATTTCGTGGTCGATTGGCTGCTGCACAAAACGAGTGGGCTTAGAGATGATCGTTAACGACAACCGCGCGAAGAGCGACCGGTCAAGTGCTGGGGGCGCCATCCTCATCGAGGTGCGCGGCCTGCGCGTCGAAGGGCAATCCGACGACCGCTGGCAGGAAATCGTTAAGGGCATCGACTTGACGGTCAACCGCGGCGAGGTGCTGGGACTTATCGGCGAGTCGGGTGCCGGCAAATCGACGATCGGCCTCGCGGCCATGGGCTATGCCCGCTCGGGCTGCCGCATTACCGCCGGCAGCGTGGTATTCGACGGTGTCGACCTCCTCAGGATCACCGAGGCGGCGCGTCGGCGGATTTGGGGCGCGCGAATCGCTTACGTGGCGCAGTCGGCGGCCGCCTCGTTCAATCCGGCGCATAAGCTCATCGACCAGTGCGTCGAAGCGCCTATGGGCCACAACATCGCCAACGACGAGGACGCGAAGCGCAACGTCGTCGACATGTTCCATCGTCTGCGGCTGCCCGACGCTGAGAATTTCGGCATGCGCTATCCGCACCAGGTTTCGGGCGGCCAGCTTCAGCGCGCCATGACGGCGATGGCCATGGCGTGCGGTCCGGATCTTATCGTCTTCGATGAGCCGACGACGGCTCTCGACGTGACGACGCAGATCGAAGTGCTCGCCGCCATCAAGAACGTGGTGCGCGAGCTGCAGACGGCCGCCATCTACATTTCCCACGATCTCGCGGTCGTCGCCCAGATGGCCGATCGCGTCATGGTGCTGCGCTATGGCGAGCTCGTCGAGGAAGCGTCGACCCGCGTCATGCTGTCAAATCCCCAGCAGGCCTACACCAAGTCGCTTTGGGCCGTGCGCGCGCTGCACAAGGACGAGATGCCGGGGGAGGATGTCCTCCTTCGCATCGACGGGGTGGATGCGCGCTACGGCGCCATCAAGGTCCTCCACAACGTCAGCGTCCAGGTTCCCCGCGGCCGGACGGTCGCGGTCGTGGGCGAGTCGGGTTCGGGGAAATCGACGCTGGCGCGCACCATCACGGGCCTTCTCCCACCTTCCGCGGGTGCGATCCTGTTCGACGGCAAGGCGCTTCCGCCGCGGCTCAAGGACCGGGACAAGACGCTGCTGCAGCGCATTCAGATGATCTATCAGATGCCCGATACGGCACTCAATCCGCGCCGTCGGGTTCACGATATCATCGGCCGACCGCTCGAGCATCACCTGGGGTTGACCGGGGCTGCACGGCAGCGCCGGATCTTGGAACTTCTTGACATGATCGAACTCGACGAGCAGTTCATGGACCGCCTGCCGGGCGAGCTCTCCGGCGGCCAAAAGCAGCGCGTTTGCATTGCGCGCGCGCTCGCCATCAATCCCGAGCTCATCATCTGCGACGAGGTGACTTCGGCACTCGATCAGCTCGTCGCGGAGGAAATCCTGAAGCTCCTGTTGCGGCTCCAGAAGGAACTCGGCGTCTCGTATCTCTACATCACCCACGACCTGGCGACAGTGAAGGCGATCGCCGACGAAATCGTCGTCATGCATCAGGGCCGCGTGGTGGAAAGCGGGTCGAAATCCCGCGTCCTTACCCCGCCGCACCACGCCTACACGGAATTGCTGCTCTCCTCCGTGCCGGAGATGGACCCGGACTGGCTCGACCAAATTCTCGCCAAGCGCGCGGTCGCCGGTGGTGCTTCTCGATAGCGGGGCGGGTGCTTGCGGATCGTCAGACCCAATCCGTGTAGGCCGCGAGGCCGCGCTTCTTGATCTGCCCGGCGATGATCGCGCGCTGGATTTCCGAGGTACCTTCCCATATCCGGTCGACGCGAACGTCGCGATAAAGGCGCTCAACCGGATTCTCGCGCATGTAGCCGCGGCCGCCGAGAATTTGGAGCGCCTTGTCGATCACCCGTCCGGCCATTTCCGAGGCGTGAAGCTTGACCGCACTCGCGCGCGCATGGATGAGCTTGCGGTCGATGCCGCGGTCGATTTCCCACGCGACACGGTAGACGAGGCTCTTCGCGGCCATGATCTCGACCGCCATGTCGGCGAGCATGAATTCGATCGCCTGGAAATCGCGGATCGGCCGGCCGAACTGGACGCGCTCGCTCGCGTACCGATTGGCGGTATCCGCGGCCCGGATCGCGGCACCAAGGCAATTGGCTGCGATCTGCAATCGCGCCTCGACGAACCAATCCTTGGTCAGCTCGAACCCCTCGCCCACCTCGCCGAGCCGCTTGTCCTCTTCGAGCTCGACCTCCTCGAAGACGAATTCCGGGTGCTCGAAGACGTAGGTGTGCATGAATTTCGGAACGCGCTTGATGCGCACGCCGGGAAGCGCCTTGTCGACCAGGAAGAGTGTCGGCTTCGCCGCATCACCGTCGACATGGGCATGGACGATGAGATAGTCCGCGTAATCGCCCGTCGTGACGAACCATTTTTCGCCGGAAAGATAATACTTGTCTCCACGCCAGTCGGCGCGGGTCTGGACAAGGCGCGGGTCGGAGCCGGCACCCGGTTCGCTGATCGCGAACGAACCGCGCCGCTTTCCCTCGCAGCTCGGCACGAGATATCGGCGCTTTTGCTCACCCGTGCCGAAGCGAAGCGGGTAGGCCGGATGCCAGACGACGGCCCAGAGACCATTCGTCGCCTTGCCCAGCTCCTCGTTGACGAGCGTTTGCTGGAATATCGTCAGGCCCTGGCCGCCGTCGTCGCGGGAATGATTAATCGCATTGAGCCCATGGTCGATCACCGTCTGGCGCAGGTGGGCGAGTGTTTCCGGCGGCAGACGGCCCGCCATCTCCAGCTCTTCCTCGTGGGGAAAGAGAAAGCGTTCGGCGAACGCCTTCGCCTTCTGCTTGAGGACTTCCTCTTCCGGCGAGAGCGTGAGGTCCACGGGTCTACTCCTTCTTCGATATGACAAGCGCGTCCACCGCCGCGACATCTTCGGGACCGGCGATGAGCGGATTGACGTCCAGCTCGGTAATACTCCCGCCAAGCTCCGCCGCGAGCACGGAGAAGCGGGCGATGGCGCGCGCCAGCGCCTCGATATTTACCGGTGGCTTGCCGCGTAGGCCGACCAACAGCTTTCGAAGCCTGAGCCCGTTCAGCATCCGGCGCGCGGTCGCCTGGCCGAAGGGTGCGAGCACGTAGCGCGCATCGCGCAAGACTTCGATGAGGATTCCACCGGCCGCCACCATGACGATGGGGCCGAATTGCGGATCGTTCACGAGGCCGAGGGCGAGTTCCACGCCCGGCTTCGCCATCGCCGCGATCAGCACGCGCGGCCCGAGCCGGCTTGAGAGATCGGCATAGGCCGCACGCACTGCGGCGTCGTCCGAAAGCCCGAGCCTCACCCCGTCGACGTCGCTCTTGTGGTGCCGGCCGGGCATCGCTGTTTTGCAGGCAACGGGGTAGCCGATCGCGCGCGCGGCACGGACCGCGGCGTCGGCGTCGTCGACGACCGAGGCTGATACCACCGGGATGCCGTAATCGGCGAGAAGGGCCAGTGTCTCGACCTCGTCCATCGGGCCTTTTGCGAGCGGCGTTCGCCAGTCGCGAGACGGCTTCACCAGCGGCGGCGGATCGTCGGTCCGATTCCTGAAGTCCCGATAGGCCAGCATATGCCGGGCCGCGAGGAGGGCGGGCACGGTTCCGTCCATCACCGGAATCCCGGCATCCGCAAGGGCGAGTGCGGCGCCGTCGTGGCGTACCTGGCTGAAGTTCGTCGCGTAGGCGACCGGCTTCCGGGTCCGGCTCGCGCTGCGCCGTGTCGCTTCGGCGAATCCTTCGTGGATATAGAACCCGTCCCGGAGATCGTTGAAGAAGATGCCCAGCCCCGTGTCGGAGTCCTCGAGGAGTGCGGTGAAGCAGTCCAAAAAGATGTTGGTGAAATCCCGTCCGGTCCCCCATGCATCCAACGGGTTGACCGGCTCAAGCCCGTATTCGAGCCTGTCGCTCAACCGCTTCACGGTTTCGGCTCCAATCCGCGCGAAGGGGACACCGAGGTCGGCGGCGAGATCGATGACGAGCCCGCGCTCGCCGCCTGAATCCTGGATGACAGCAAGTCCGCCGATGGCCGCCCGGCGGCCCTGCGCGAAAAGTAGCAACGTGGCGCCCAATTCATCGAGGGTGTCGACGCGGATGACGCCATAGCGCTCGAAGAGTGCCTCGTAGGCGGCATCGTTTCCGGCGATAGCGCCCGAATGGCTCAGCGCCAGTGCGGCACTCGTCGCGGTGCGTCCCGTCTTGAGCACGACGACCGGCACGTCCCTGGCCGCCGCCTTTTCGAGTGCGCGCACGAATCGCTCCGGCTCGCGCACCGCTTCGAGAAAGAGCCCCGCCACCTTCGTCTCCGGCCGTTCCATCGCATAGTCGAGGTAATCGGCGGCGGTCGTCGCCAGCTCCTGTCCCGCGGAGACGACGAGATTGAACCTGAAGCGCGGGTCATTGTGGGCAAAGGCGCCGAACACCGAGCCCGCGTGGGATATGAAAGTGATGCCGCCGGGGCGTGCCGCGCGCGCGGCGGGAAATCCGGCCGCCCATACGCACGCCGCATCGTTATAGAACCCCATGCAATTGCCGCCGCAGATGGGTATCCCCGCCGCACGCGCAATCGCCGCGATCCTCTCGGTCAAGGGAGGTGAGGCGTCGTTTTCGAGATAGCAGCTTGCGAATATGACCGCAGCACGGGCGCCGGCCTCGACCGCGTCCCTCAAGCTTGCCTCGAGCCGCGCGTTGCCCACCGCCAGGATCGCGAGATCGACGGGCTGGGGCAAATCGGCGAAAGACCCGTAACACTTGCGCCCGGCGATCTCGTGATAGGCCGGGTTGATCAGGAACGCCTCGCCGCCAAATCCGGAACGTGCGAGCATGACGATCGTGTCATTACCCGGCGTGCTTTGCTTCGGACTGGCGCCGACGAGTGCGATCGAACGTGGTGCGAGGAGTGGGGTGAGCCAATGTTCGGTCAAGACGCCGCTACTCCCGGATCCTACGCTGACCCCGCTCCCTTGAATCGCGCATCGCGCCAGGCAAGTGCCGCCTTGAGCCCCTGCTCCTTCCGGATGCGGTTGAACTCGGCCCGCTCCGGCCCGGCACTGCTCTCGATGAAGATGTCGGTTTCGACCGCCGCGAGGAGTGCTTGGCGCATGCCCATGATCTCGTAGCTGCGGTTGATCGCCCGCTTCGTCATTCGAACCGACAGGGGGGCCGCTGCCGCGATGTCGCGCGCGATTTCCATCGCCTTCGCGAATTCCTGGCCGGCCGGGACAACGTGGTTCACGACGCCGATCTCGCGGGCGCGCTCGGCGCTGATCCGGTCGCTTCCGGTCAAGAGCAATTCCTTCGCCTGCTTCGGCCCCGCGATCCACGGCAACAGCATCGCGATGATGCCGGAGCCGAACCGCACTTCCGGCTCGCCGAAGCGCGTTCCCTCCGCGGCGACCGTGATGTCGCAGGCAAGCGCAAGCTCGAACGCACCCGCGAGACAAAAACCATGCACGGCCGCGACCGTCGGCTTCTTGCAATCCCAGAATTGCATGATGAAATCGAAATCGGTTTCGATCGTCGTGCGCCACTCTTCATT
>DATDHA010000439.1:0-7055 GCA_036521815.1 Alphaproteobacteria bacterium
GATCTCGGCGACATAGCGCTCCTCGACGGGAAACGGAGGGACGGACGAAGCGGGGCACGCGAGCAAGTCGAAATCGGCGAAGAATGCGGCCACGCGGTCGACAAGGGCGCTCCGGGCCCGGGTGGTGCGCCCGATGTCCTCGGCGGTGAGCTTGAGGCCCTTTTCGATGTTCCAGATCATCTCGGGCTTCAGCCGGTCGCGATATTTGGCAAGTTTTTCCGCGTGGCCCGTCACGAATTTCGCCGCGCGCAGCGTTTGGAAGATAGCGCCAGCGTCGCGCAAGTCGGGGCACGCTTCCTCGACCGCAGCACCCAGCGATTCGAAACGCCGTGCGGCACGGGCGCAAATCTCCTTGACCTCGCGCGCGACCGGCACGCCGCCGAGGTCGGCGCTGAAAGCAATGCGCTTTGCCATCCGCGGTGCGGCGACGTGGGCGCTGAAGGACCGTGGGGGTGGTGCCGAGGCAAGGGGATCGCCCGAGTCGGTGCCGACCATGGCGTCGAGCATGAGGGCTAGATCGCCCACGTTGCGCGCCATCGGCCCTTCGACCGCCAGCGTGTCGAACGCATCCGTCTTGGGTCCGTGCGCGACAAGGCCGGGACTTGGCCGCAGGCCGACAACGCCGCAGAAACTCGCAGGCGTGCGTAAGCTGCCGCCAAGGTCCGAACCGTTGGCGAGCCAGACCTGCCCGGTCGCAAGGGCGACGGCGGCACCACCCGACGAGCCCCCGGCTGTGAGTGCTGTGTTCCAAGGATTGCGCGTCGGGCCGAACACCTCGTTGAAGGTGTTCCCGCCGGCGCCGAACTCGGGCGTGTTCGATTTCGCGATGACGACCCCGCCATTGCGCTCGAGGGTTTCGACGACGATGTCGGAATGCTGCGAGACATGATCGGCGAAGATCGGCGAGCCCCAGGTCGTGCGCACATCGGCGACCTCGACGAGATCCTTGATCGCGATCGGCAGGCCGGCGAGGAGGGATTCGCGCGAAACCCGAGAAGCGTATTTCCGCGCGCGCTCCGGGCAAAGCGTTGGGAGCGCGTTGACGGCCTTGCCCGTTGCGGCAATCCGGGCGAGCGAGGCGTCGATGAGTTCGGCCGGCGAGAGGTCGCCGCGCTTAAGGGCGAGAACGGCTTCGCGCGCGGTCATCTTGTAAAGTTGAGCGGTCATGGCGCGGGAGTGGACCAGAGGTACCGAGCGCCGTCAATCGCCGAATGACCGCTCGCCCCCACGGGTGCCGCGCCATTTCCAGCAGCATCACATTCCGGCCAAGGCACGCCCGTGTGGATTTCTATTGCCGAACGGGCAGCCTATAATCGGATCGGGAGCGGCTGCTTTTATTCACGCGATGCGTCGCCAGGTGTCGTTTTGTGCACCGGCGGCGGTCGGGGCGTGATCATTGCCCACGCGACAAACCCCGCCGGTTCTTCGGCATCGATCCGAGGAGCGGCGATCTCCAATGAGGGGGATCCGGATGCCGAAAACCAAGGAAGTTGCCCATACGCTCAAGCCGATAGTGCTTTTCGACGAGATCCCGGAAAAAATTCGGGAAGACTATGAGCATCGATGCGCCTGGCGGCGCTGCAAGCCCGATGAGCAAATCATCGACCGCTCGAGCGACACCCACGAGGTCTTCTTCGTCGTCGCCGGCAGCGTGAGGATCGTGAATTTCTCGCTCTCCGGCCGCGAGATCAGCTTTGACGACCTTCACGCGGGAGACTTCTTCGGCGAGCTCGCCGCGATCGACGGCAAGCCGCGCTCGGCGAGTGCGGTGGCCTTGTCGGATTCGGTGCTCGCCATCATGCCGCCTGAGACCTTCCGCGCGATGGCGACCGAGCATCCAACACTCGCACTCGCCATCATGCGCCGGCTCGCCACGATCATCCGCGTCTCGACCGGACGGATCATGGACCTGTCCACGCTTGCGGCCCATGACCGGGTCTGCGCCGAACTCGTGCGCCTTGCCCGGCCCAACCTCAAGAGCGACAACACCGCACGGATCAGCCCGATCCCCATCCATTCGGACATCGCCAGCCGGGTTTCGACGACACGGGAGACCGTCGCCCGCGTCCTCGGCGAGCTTGCCAAGCACCGGCTCCTCAAGCGTGAGCACGATGCCCTTGTCGTCCTCGATTTCGAAGGGCTCGAGGCCGCCGTCGAAGAGCTCGCCGACGAGGTGGGTTGAAGGCAGCTGGCCGGGCCGCCCAAGCGGCAAAGGCCAATGGCAAAATATCCTCGGTACCTGTGATCCAGGTCACTGATCCCGGGTCGCGGCCTGGCTAGGGTGAAGATGAGATTGTAGCCCGATCGTGCCTCCTTCTTTCGGGTCCTTCAATCTAGGAACCTCACTCCTCCTCTAAACGACTTGGGCCGGGATATCACCCGGCCCTTTCTTTTCATACCTTTCGCATCTGGGCGGCTACTTCGTGAGGGCTACGTACACGCCGTCCCAATCGGCCGGCGGCGGGGCCTTCTCGAAATCCACGATGCGCTCCTCGTAAACGCCATAGAACGCCTGGAGCATGTCGGGTGCCTCCGCACGGCTCGCTTCGAGTGCTCCGCGTGCCCGCGCCCATTCCTTGGCACGGTAGGCCACGATGAGCGAGTCGTGGTCCGCCTTGAGTGCCGAGAAGGTCGGGTTGGCCGACATCGTCTCGTCGCCGAGGAGGGCGAATATGCGGACCGGCTGGGTCTTGCCCTTGACGCGGATGAGGTCGAGTTCCAACGCCGCGAGTGCCGGTGCCGCAGCCGCGGTCGTCTCGCCGATCACGATATCGACGCCATAGGTCTTCGACTGGCCCTCGAGGCGCGAAGCAAGGTTGACGTCGTCGCCCAGGACCGAATAGTCGAAACGCTGGTCGGAGCCCATGTTGCCGACGCAGCACACGCCGGTGTTGAGGCCGATGCCAACATGCACGTCGGCGAAGGCCTTGCTCTCAGCTTGCGCCTGGAGGCGCCACTCGTCGTTGAGGCGGACGAGATCGGCGCGCATGCTGAGTGCCGCCCGGCAGGCGCGGAGCGCGTGGGCCGGTTCGTCGATTGGGGCGTTCCAGAACGCCATGATCGCATCGCCCATGTATTTGTCGATCGTCCCTCCGGAGGCGAGAATGAGATCGGTCATGGGTGTCAGGAAGCTGTTGATGAAGCGCGTGAGGCCATGCGCGTCGAAACCCTCGGAGATCGTGGTGAAACCGCGGATGTCGCAGAACATGAGCGTCATCTCGCGCATTTCCCCGCCGAGCTTCAGCCGCTCCGGATGGTTGGCGAGTTGGGCGACGATGGCGGGCGCTAGATAGCGGCTGAACGCCGTCCGCACGCGACGCCGCTCCGCTTCGGTGCGCAGATAAAGGATCGCGGACGACGAGAGATAGACGAGAAGCACCACGAGCGAGGGCGACACGGGATCGAGCAGGAGACTGTATTCGCGGTAGGCATAAAGCGACGCGCCGACGGCAGCGACCAGGGCTGCCGCACCGACGAGGGCCGCCCATTGAGCGCCCACCTTGGGCAGGCGCGCGGTGAGGAAAAGCCCGAGGCCGAGCATGTAGAGGAGTTCAAGCCCCGGCGCCCAGTCGGGCCGCTTGAGGTGATCGTCGAGCAGGATCTGCTCGACGACCTGCGCGTGCACTTCCACGCCGGGTGCGACCGGATCGAGCGGGGTCGAGCGCAGGTCGAGGAGGCCGGCGGCACTTGCGCCGATGAAGACGATGCTGTCCTTGATCAGCTTCTCGTCGAAGCCCGGCTCGAATATCTTCCAGGCCGGCACGAAGCGCTCTGCTACGTGGCCGGTATAATGGACCCAGAGCCGGCCGTTCCCATCGGTCGGCACGACCAGATCGCCGATCTTTATCGAGTTGATGCCGGTATGCGCGCCAAACGCCGTTTCCTGGTTCGCACCGGAGGATTTGACGATATCGGTCTTGGCCCCTTGCGCCACGCGCAACGCCTCGGCGGCGAGGGTCGGATAAATCCGGTTGCCCATCGCAAGAAGAAGCGGCACCCGGCGCGTGATGCCGTCGATCTCGACAAGATCGGTGAAGGTGCCGTTGCCGCTCGTGGCCGCCTCGAGGATTGGCAAATTGGTCACCGCACCCGGAAACCGGAACACGAAGCGATGGGGATCGTCACCGGCGAAGGCAAAGCTCGCTTTGGTCGCGGGCACGGCGGTGCCGGTGCGCTGGTTGAGGGCAAAACCCGTGGCGACGCGCGCACGCTTCATCGCCTCGGCCAGCACCTCATCATGGTCGGGCAAGCCCTTGAGCCGCAGGACCGTCGGATCGTCCGCCGGCAAACCGCTCAGGTCCGCAAGCAGGTGCTCGGGCGAGGTGCGATCGGGCTCGGCGAAGACGATATCGAACGCGATCGCCGCCGCACCCATGTCGTTGAGGCGGTCGACGAGCTTCGCGACGAGCGTGCGCGGCCACGGCCATTGGCCGAGGCGCGAGAGGGATTCGTCGTCGAGGTCGACGATGCGCACCGGTACCGGCTGGTAGGTGCGCGGCGCCATTCGCAGATAACTGTCGAAGACGAGAAAGCGGAGCTGAGCCAGGACCTGTGGCTCGCTGTACCAGCCGACGAGCGCGAGCGCCATGATCGCGAGCGGCACGATCCAGTGAAGCTTCCGCTTGAGGTACCCCCACGCCCAATGCATCGCATGATGCTAATATTAAGTGTGGCTCCGCGCCATAGACTGGGCGCCATAGATGGGGCGGCACCATAGATGGGGCGCCACTGCCGCGGGCTAAAGCAGTTCCCGAAGTACGGGGATAAGCGGGGTGTCGGCGGGCGGCATGGGATAGTCGCCGAGACGTTCCGGGCGCACCCATTTGAGCGCTTGCCCTTCCTTCCCCCGCGCCATCCCCTTCCACACCCTGCAGACATAGAGGGGCATGAGAAGGTGGAAACGCTCATAGCGGTGGGAAGCGAACGTGAGCGGGGCGAGGCAGCTCTCCGATGTATCGATGCCGAGCTCTTCCTCAAGCTCGCGCACGAGTGCGGTCTCGGGCGCTTCGCCGCCCTTGGGCTTGCCGCCCGGAAATTCCCAAAGCCCGGCCATCGGCTTGCCGGCCGGGCGTTGGGCGAGGAGGACCCGGCCGTCGGCGTCGACGAGTGCCACGGCCACCACCAGGACGACGGGCAGCGGCCCGTCCGCTTGCTGATCTCCGGCTTGCGTCCGCACCTCGTCGCAGCCGCTCATTACCTCGCCCTCTTGTCTGCGAATGGCTAGCTTCGGTAGCTCGCGTTGATGCGGATGTAGCCCTCGGTCAGGTCGCACGTCCACACCGTGGCCTTGCCGCGCCCGACGCCCACGTCGACTTCGATGAGGATATTTTCGCCCTTCATGTGCTGGACCACGGGCGTTTCGTCATAGTCCGGCACGCGCATGCCGCTCTGCGCGATCCTCACCCCACCCATCGAAATCGCGAGCTTGTCGCGCTCGGCCTTCTCGCCCGCCTTGCCGACCGCCATGACGACGCGGCCCCAATTGGCGTCCTCGCCGGCTATCGCCGTCTTCACCAGCGGGGAATTGGCGATTGAAAGTGCTATGCGCTTCGCCGCGCGCGCGGAAGCGGCACCACTCACTTTGACAGTGATGAATTTCCGCGCACCCTCGCCGTCGCGGACGATCTGCTGCGCCAAATCGACAAGCACCGCCTCGAGCTCACGCTTGAACGGGCGCAGGATCGGATCGCGCGCCGACTTGGGTGCGGGATGGACGACGCGCCCGCTCGCGCAGAGGATGAGCGTATCGCTCGTCGAGGTGTCGCTGTCGACCGTGATGCAATTGAACGAGCGTTCGTTGGCCGCCGCGAGGAGCTCCTGAAGGATCGGTGCTGGAATCGCCGCGTCGGTGAAGACGAAGGCGAGCATCGTCGCCATGTCGGGTGCGATCATGCCCGAGCCCTTGGCGATGCCGTTGATCGTGACCGTGTTGCCCGCGATCTGGGCACTGCGGGTCGATCCCTTCGGGAACGTGTCGGTCGTCATGATCGCGGCGGCGGCATCGGGCCAATTTCGCGCATCGAGGGAGGTGCGGGTCGCGTCGAGTGCGTCGACGATCTTGCGCTCGGACAGGAACTCGCCGATCACCCCGGTCGAGGCGACCATGATCTCCTCGGCCGCACAGCCAATGCGCGCGGCAAGGGCACTCACGCTCGCTTCGAGGGCGCGCATGCCCTCTGCACCAGTGAAGGCGTTGGCATTGCCCGAATTGGCGAGGATCGCGCGGCAGCGGCCACCCCCGAGCGCCTTGCGGCACCAGAGGACGGGGGCCGATGCGGTGAGCGAGCGCGTGAAGACGCCGGCGACGGTACTTCCGGGCTCCAGCTCCGCGAGAAAGAGATCCTTGCGGCCGGGATAGCGCACACCGGCGGCACTGGCGCCGACCTTGACGCCCGCTAAAGGCGGCAGATCCGGAAAGCGCTGGGGTGCGAGCGGAGAGCGTTCGGGCATGACGTCGAATATCCTTGGTTTGCTGATCCGTTAGGCGACGATTGGGGGCACTCAACTCAGCCCACGCGCACTAGTCCGGCGTCTTTTCGCTGTCCTTCGGCTTCGCCTCCCCTTCCGTTTTCGGGGAGCCGTCCGGATTGAAGCGGACGATTTTCGCCTTCTCGCGCAGCTCGTTGACAATCTGGGTGATAACATCCCGGCTCGCCTCGCGCTCGATGTCGTCCTTCGCTTCCTCGAAGGTCGGCGGCGTCGACATGCGCACCTCCTCGACCAAGATGACGTGGTAGCCGAATTGGGTCTTGACCGGCGTTTGGCTGTATTCGCCCGGCTTGAGTGCAAAGGCCGCGTCCGCGAATTCTGCCACGACGTCGCCCCGCTTGATGAAGCCGAGATCGCCGCCCGTTTCCTCCGAGGTGTCGCTCGAATGCTTCTTCTCGACGTCGGCGAATTTCGCACCTCCCTTGAGCTCGACGATCGCCGCCTTCGCCTCGTCTTCGGTCTTCACGAGGATGTGGCGGACGTGCACCTCCTGCTCGGGCGGATTGTTCTTGAGGTACTCCTGATAGCGCTGCTTCAGCACGTCGTCGGTCAATTTAGCCTTGACC
>DATDHA010000440.1:0-3108 GCA_036521815.1 Alphaproteobacteria bacterium
ATGGCCTGCCTCCCCTACCGGTGGGCCTGTCGAGCGCGCATCCGCCACAGCATGGGAATGGCGAGGCAGGTCTCGCGAGCACGGCCCCCTTTGCCTTCGAGGCTTGCACAAAGCACGGAATGGGTCAAACGGAACGGGTCAATCGGCCTAGTGTGGCAAATCCGGAATCAGACCGGTTTGAAGGCGCGGTCGAGTGTCACGTCGATCAGCATCGGGCCGCCCTCGGCGAGTGCTTTGCGCAGCAGGTCCGTGGCGTCGGAGACGGTCCGCGCACGGTCCGCCGCGACCCCGAGCGAGCGCGCAAGACCGACAAAATCGACGGCCGGATCGTCGAGGTCCATTCCGACATAAGTGTCGGTCTGTGCCGCGTGCCCGCAGAGCGCGTTCACTCTTTGCTTCAGGATGCGATAGGACGCGTTGTTGAGGATCACGAAGACGACGCCGATCTTCTCGTGCGCCGCCGTCCACAGGGCCTGGCAGGTGTACATGGCACTGCCGTCGCCGATAAGTGCCACGACGGGCCGATCCGGGAGTGCGAGTTTGGCGCCGATCGCGGCCGGCAGGCCCCACCCGATTCCGCCGCCGCGAAGCCCGAAGAAGCTTTGCGCGTCGTCATTCCGAAGCAAGTGGCGAATGCCGGCCGACGACGACACGGCTTCCTCGATCACGACCGCGTCCTTGGGCAGCATCTCGCCGATCGCGTGGATGAGGCTCAGCGCTTGCACGGGCGATTTCCCGGCCTCCGCCCGCGCTTTCGATTTGAGCGCATCCCGTTCGGCGAGTGCGGCCTTGCTTGTGGCCTCAAAGCGCGCTCGTGCGCGCGTCTTTTGCGCGTTCGTCATGCGTTCGGCGATGGCACTCGCAAGCTCGGGCAGCGTTGCCTTGGGGTCGCCAAGGAGTGCGACATCAGCGGGATAGTTCTTGCCGAGTTCCCACGGGTCGAGGTCGAGATGGATGATCGGCATGCCCGACGGCATCGGCTCCACCTCCGATGGCAGCGACATCGTGAAAAGGTCGCCCCCAATCGAGAGGAGCAGATCGTGCTGGACGAGAACATTGCGGATGAGGGGTGCGAGCCGCGCCATCCCACCGCGGAAAAGCAGATGAGAGGCCGGAAAGGACGCTGTATTCGCAATCCCTTCCGCGTAAACCGGCGCACCCAGAAGCTCCGCGAGCGCCACGATCTCGGGGTGAGCGCGGCTCTGCGCCACGGCGTCGCCCGCGATAATGAGGGGGCGATCCGCCTTCGCGAGCAATGCCGCTGCGGCCTCGATCGCCGCCCGATCCGCGCGCAGCCGCGGGGCGACCCGCGTCGGCGCCATGAGTTCGACGTCGCCCTCCGCATTGAGGATATCGCCGGGAAGGGAGAGGAAAACCGGACCGGTCGGCGGTGCGAGTGCTGTCTTGGCCGCGCGATGCAAGAGGCGCGGGAGATCGGCCAGCCGATGTACCTCGCTCGACCATTTGACAAGCGGGCGCGCGATCGGCGGCAGGTCGCCCCACAGGATCGGTTCGGTCACATTGAAGCCCTGTTCATGTTGACCGGCGGTGACGAGGATAGGTGCTCCCGCCTTCTGGGCGTCGTAAAGCATTCCCATGGCGTTGCCCAGCCCGGGTGTGACGTGGAGGTTGACGACGGCCAGCTTGCCCGAAGCCTGGGCATAGCCATCGGCCATCGCCATCACGGCCGCCTCCTGGAGACCGAGCACGTAGCGCATCTCGTTGTCAGCCGCGAGCGCATCCATCAGCGGCAGCTCCGTCGTGCCGGGATTGCCGAACAGGATTTCGACCCCTTCCTGCTTCAGGAGCTCGAGAAAGGCGCGCTTTCCGGACATTGCGGGCAAGGTTTCCTCCGTTTCTTCGGTGATGCGCTGATTTATTCGGGAGTCGGCGAGACGTTAGCGCGAAGAGGTCGGGTGCGTCTCTCGGGTGTGCGTATGTATGTCGGCCGCACCGAATTGGGAAAAGACCTCCCTCGCCCGCGCCCGGCGCTCGGGCGTTTCGGCACGCACCCAAAGGAGCACCGCACCTTTTTCGAGCGCTTGCGCGAATTCGCGCGTATGGGGCGTTGCGCGAACTTCGCCGAGCAATTCGTAAAGCGCCATGCCGCCGAGCCCGGCCGCGATGACGCCCGCGATGGCGGCGCCGATCGCCCCCGAAGCAAGCAAGATGAGGCCCGCAGCCGTGATCGGCTCGAGATACTTCACCTCGCCGACAAGACCGGTAAGCGTACGCCGCCAGCCTTCGTCGCGGCCTTCCGCCGCCGCGAGCGTGTCGTGGCTGTCGAGAACGGAAAGATCGGTGCGCTCGAATCCCACCGCGAGCAATGCTTCGACCGCCGATTTCAGCGACTCGCGCTTGGCGAAGCGTCCGACGACTTCCGTAACCGACGCTCGCTGGAGCGTGGCGCCTTTATTTCCTGCCATGAATTTCGAGCGCTCCGGAACGCCAATTCGTTTTCCCCGGCTATTCTGCGCCAGCCAGCCCCGGTTGCCTAGCCGTCTTGGAGCCGCCCGTCTTGGAGCCACTTGTCTCGAAGTCGGCTCGCTTCACGCCGTGCCATGCCACACTCGATATGCCCGCAACACCGGAAAAGATCTGGCACGCCTGCCGCGAGGCTGCGCGCAAGACGTAACGCCCCGACATGGCATTGGTCGGCTTGCAGCGCTCGGCTGCACGAGGGGTCAGACGGTCTGCATTCCGCGCAATAGCCGAAGCGCGTTGTCCCGCTTGACCGCGCGCAGGTCCTCGGCGTTCAAGCCGAGTTCGCTAAGGCCGCGGATGGTCGCTGTCATCGTCGCTTCCGGGGCAAATGGGTAATCGCTACCAAAGAGAACCTGCGCGGGCGGCACAAGCTCGAGCAGGGAGCGGAACGCGAAGCGGTTCGCCGAGAGTGCCGTGTCGTAATAGAGGCGTTGAAGTTCCGGGACGACTCCGTTCGGCACGTGCTTGGCAAATTTCGGCTTGGCGGCGAGCCGTGCGATCCGCTCGGCGAGGAACGGCACGGCCCCGCCTGCATGGGAGAAGATGAAGCGGATGTTCCGGCAGCGCGCGAAGACGCCGCCATAGAGCAAGCTCGTGATCGCCCGCGTCGTATCGAAGGGGAAC
>DATDHA010000441.1:0-2472 GCA_036521815.1 Alphaproteobacteria bacterium
CCCCCGGCGGGCGAAGCCCGCCTCTCTGCGTCACGCACAAGAGCGTGCGTTCCCACGCGGGAGGAGAGGGTTGCGCAGGGTTAGCGAAGCAATGCTGAGCTTACCCGAAGCTGGGTGAGGAGGGACGGTGGATCAACTTAATCGCGTCACGTCTAGTGTTCAATAAAATCGCCCCGGTGAAGCTTGGCGCGATAGAGTGCGGGCAATGGCGGTCAGGAAGACACTCGATACGAAGGGGTTGAAATGCCCGTTGCCGGTCTTGAAGGCGCGGCGGGCGATGAAGGAACTCGGCCCGGGAGACGTGCTTGAAGTCCTGGCGACCGATCCGGGATCGGTGAAGGATTTCGAAGCGTTTTGCCGGACCACGGGAGATCGGCTGCTCGACTCCCGCCGCGACGGCGACATCTTTATCTTCGAGATCGAAAAGGCGAGCTGAGTCGGGCGCTATTTCCGCGAATAGCGCAACGGCACGCAGACTCCGTGGGCGGGGCGCTTGCGCGGGACGCAACGCCGTTGGAACATGGGCCGACCCCTCGCGAATGGAGCGTGCGATGGCGCCACAGGTTTGGCTCGAGGTTGCCCTCAACGGTCCGTGGTCGCGCGCCGTTCAGCCGTACATCCCGATCGCGGTCGAGGATATCGTGCGCGAAGGAATTGCCTGTGCGGAAGCCGGGGCGGCGATCGTCCATGTCCATGCTTACGATCCCGCAACGGGACGGCAGAAGGACGATGCCGAGGTTTACGCCGCGATCATCGAGGGGATTCGTTCGCGCGTCGACGCGATCGTCTATCCGACGATACCCTTTGCGGGGAGTGCGGACGCCCGCGGGCCGGCAAAGCCGGACGTGCGTTTTGCGGTCATTGAAGCACTTGCCAAGCGCGGCCTCATCGAGTGGGCCGTGGTCGATCCCGGCTCGGTGAACTTGACTCATCGCGGGGAGCTCGCCGCCAAACGCCCTGGTTTCGTCTATCTCAATTCCGAAGAGGACGTTCGCCACGGCCTTGAGCTTGCGCGGCACTACGGCTTTCACCCGAGCTACGCCTGTTACGAGCCGGGCTTCGTGCGGCTGGGTGCGGCTCTTGCGGCAGCTTGCAGCGGCCTGCCGATGCCCGTCTATCGTTTCATGTTCTCGGACGATTTCTTCTTCGGCTTCCCACCCACGAGCTACGCGCTCGATGCTTATCTCGCCCTGCTTCGCGGCGAGGTGCCGAGCGCACCCTGGATGGTCGCGGGTCTTGCGGTCGATATCACACCACTCATCGGCGAGGCGGTCCGGCGTGGCGGCCATGTGCGCGTCGGCCTCGAGGATGCGCCCCTCGGCTGCGTGCGGAGCAATTTTGAGCTCGTCGAGGCGGCACTCCGCGCGATCGCGAGCGCAGGCGGGACGGCCGCGAGTGCCGCAGAGGCGCGCGCGGCGATTGCCGGCACTAAATCTTGATGACAAGAGGTCTTTCTGGCGCCCATCATCCGGGGAACGAACGCTTATCGATAGTGGAGACTTATGGCCACGCTGCTCTATAGCCATTCGGCATTCCTCGAGCACGATACCGGTCCGCATCATCCGGAACGGCCCGACCGGCTGCGCGCGATCATGGCAACACTCGAGACCGAGGCATTTGCGCTGCTCGAGCGCCGCGAGGCCCCGCTTGCCAAAAAATCGCTGATCGCGCGCGTGCACCCCGATTGGTTCGTCGACTGGGTCCTTGGGCAGATTCCGAAGAAAGGTTTGGCGGGCCTCGACGCCGATACGATCGTCTCGCCCGGATCGGGCGAGGCAGCGCTGCGTGCAGCGGGTGCTGTGTGCGCTGCGGTCGATGCCGTGGCGACGGGTGAGGCGCGCAACGCCTTTTGCGCCGTTCGCCCGCCGGGTCATCATGCCGAGCCCGAACGCGCGATGGGTTTCTGCCTCTTCAATAATGTCGCGATCGGAGCCGCGCATGCGCGCGCGGTGCATGGCCTCAAGCGAGTGGCGGTCGTCGATTTCGACGTCCATCACGGCAACGGCACCCAGGCGGCCTTCGAAAACGACGGCGATCTTTTCTATGCGTCGACCCATCAGTCCCCACTCTATCCCGGTACCGGGCAGCCCGACGAGCACGGGGTTGCCAACAACGTCGTGAATGCCCCGCTGCCGACCTTTGCGGGCTCGGCCGAATTTCGCAGGGCGATGGAACGGATCGTCCTCCCGGCCCTCGACGATTTCGGACCGGACATCGTGCTTATCTCCGCGGGGTTCGATGCGCACTTGCGTGACCCGCTCGCCTCGCTCAACCTTGTCGAGGATGATTACGCGTGGGTGACCCGCAAACTCTGCGAGGCCGCCGCCCAGCATTGCAAGAGCCGGGTCGTCTCGGCACTCGAGGGTGGCTACGATCTGCGCGCCCTCGCGGGTTCGGTCGCGGCCCATGTGGATGTGTTGATGTCGGGCTGACCGCATTTCCGGGTCATCCCAGACTCCGCAATATGATACT
>DATDHA010000442.1:0-2300 GCA_036521815.1 Alphaproteobacteria bacterium
GAATTGCTCGGCGTCGCAAGTAACGTGGCGGGTGTGGTTTGCGGCGACGACCCGATTCCGAACAAACCCGCTCCCGATGGCCTTCTGCATTTGTCCCGCGCATTCGACGTGCCGGTCGAGCGGATCATGATGGTGGGCGACACGGCGAGCGACATCTTGACCGGTACCAATGCCGGTGTGGGCTGTTGCGTCGGGCTCTTGAGCGGGGCAGGGAAACGCGCGGACATGGCGCTCCAAGCTGACGCGATATTGACCTCGATCGACGGCATCCGCGTGATCGGCTGACGCGTGATCTGGCGGATGGATTTTCGTGCTTGCCGTAGCTCTTGCCGAGCCGAATCGCCCCGGGATAGTCTGTCCGCGCGGCAAGACACTCAACCTTGTCGCTGGGAAACCGGTTGTCGCAAGCGGCGGCGTTCAAATCGCGGCGCGTCGCCGAAAATTGCCAATCGCGGCACGTCGCCGCAAAAGGAATGGGTGCAGAATGTTGCGAAATGTAAAATTCGTCGCGTGTGCTGTTGCGGCGCTGACGGTCGTGCCGGCGTTGGCGTTCGCCACATCTTCAGCAGCGCTTGACGTCGGTGGGATCGGAAACGGCGGGCACGGAACCTCCGCGTCGATTGAGATGGCGCAAGCCTCGCCCGCCCAGCCGCCGTCGGGTGGACAAGGCAAATCGAGTGGCAAAATAGTGACTCCGGTCGATCGGGTGGAGATGCGAATTAGCGATCTCCACAAGAATCTTCGCATCACGAAAGATCAGGAGCCGTTGTGGGACGGCGTCGCCCAAGCGATGCGCGACGAGGCGCACACCGCCGAAGACTTCTTCAAGGACCGCGCTGCCAATGGGAAGACCATGACGGCGGTCGAGGATCTCAACTCGTACCAGGCGTTCGTGCAGGCCCGCGCCGACGGCCTCAAAAAGCTCGCCACGGCGTTCCAGGCCCTCTACGAAAGCATGCCCGACGACCAGAAGAAAAACGCGGACAAGGTTTTCCAAAGGTTCCAACATCGCGGGCCGAGCGGCACGAAGCCCAAGACCAATTGAACCTTCGCCCGAGTGGACAGAAAGAAACCCCTCGGACACTGTACCGAGGGGTTGGGGACCGAAACACTGGGGACCGAGGGGCTGGCTTTCAGCGCGCTCTATTCGCGCGCAATGGTCGAGCCGTGCCGCTAATTTGTCAGTTTCCTAATTCATCAGTCTCCTAATTCGTCAATCTCCACGTACCGTCAGGCTGCTGGCAGGCGGTGCCATTCACGATCGAGCCATCGCCCTGACGCCACTGTCCGGACGAACAGCTCGGCTGCGCCTGGACGGAGGCACCCGAAGGCGGTTGCTGGTAGGCCCCAGGAGGCGGAGGTGCATAGGCGGCCGGCGGCGGCGGGGCGTAGACGACTGGTGGCGGGGCGTAGACGACCGGCGGTGGGTAGTAATAGGCGGGCGGGGGTGGGGGATAGTAAACTGGCGCCGGCGGCCCGAAGAAACCGAAATTCAAGAAGACGTGCCCCCCATCGTGGTCGTGGAAGCGATTGAAGTCGTCGGCGTAGGTCGGCGGCGCAAAGCGCGTCGCTCCAAGCGCCAAAGCCGAGGCGCCGAATGCTGCCAGCACGGTATTGCGGAGGATCCTTCTCGAGGTCAGGAAGTGCATAAGAGTAGCTCCATTAGAAACTTCCTATGGTCATCGTCGGCACTGCTCACGACCGGACAGTGGGCATCTCAGCGCGCGAGTCACAATAATTACGTACGCCGATTGCGATACCCTGCGGGCTATATATGGCGGCAAAGCCCGTAAGTTTCCATATCTTTCGCGCGGCAGGCGCGAGCCGCCCTAAAAAACCGGCGGAGCGACGCGCGGTTTCGCTGATGCAAGGTTTCGAAGGTGGAATGCGATGAATAAGAAGATGACCGGGTGCTACGCGGTGGACGCCGCTGTTTCCGGGGCGGGCGAGGGCGGAAGCGACTCCGAATTTCAGAATCTCCACGAGATCGTCAAGAAGGCCCGACATAGCCTCGATCAAAACAAGTGGGACTATATCGTGGGCGGTACGGAGACCGAGACCACGCTCCGGCGCAATCGCATGGCGCTCGACTCGATCGCCTTTCGTCCGCGCGTCTTGCGCGACGTGCGCAAGGTCGATGCGTCGCTCGAGTGCTTGGGGCGCAAAATGCGCCTCCCGATCATCCTGGCGCCGATCGGCGCACTCGAGTGCTTCGACGAAGATGCGGGAGCCGCAGTGGCGCGCGCGGCCGAAGCATTCGGCGTTGCCCATATGTTGAGTTCGGTTTCCGAGCCGGGCCT
>DATDHA010000443.1:0-2290 GCA_036521815.1 Alphaproteobacteria bacterium
CGACCCTAGTGTGGCTTTGAATCCGAAATTCGCTCACGGTCCCGCACCCAGATGTGGCGAATTTCGGATTCGCCACACTAGACCACCTTGACGATCGCGTGCTTCTTCCTGCCGTGGGAGAGCTTGATGATGCCGTCCGCATTGATATCCGACGCCGTCAAAACGCGTTTCTCGTCGCTGACGACCGCGTCGTTGACGCGGATCGCACGCTCCCGGATCTTCCGGCGCGCGTCGCTGTTGCTCGACGCCAGGCCGCTCGTGTTGAGGAAGTCGATGAGTGCCGACCCGGTTTCGAGCTCCGCACGCCGCACCTCGACCGTTGGCAACTCTTCGCCTGTGGCACCCTCGACGAAGGTGCGCCGCGCGGTCTCGGCCGCGGCTTGGGCGGCGGGCCGGCCGTGACAGAGTTCCGTCGCCTCGTTTGCCAGCACGATCTTCGCGTCGTTGATCCCGGAGCCGGTCATCGCCTCGAGGTGCGCAATCTCATCGAGGGGAAGGTCGGTGAAGAGACGAAGGAAACGCCCGACGTCGGCGTCGTGCGTGTTGCGCCAGAATTGCCAGTAATCGTACGGCAAGAGCATTTCGCCGTTCAGCCATACCGCACCCGATGCGGTTTTGCCCATCTTAGCGCCCGCGGAGGTCGTGATCAGGGGTGTGGTGAGGGCAAATAGCGCCCGCCCATCGACCCGCCTGCCAAGATCGATGCCGTTTACGATATTGCCCCACTGGTCCGAGCCGCCCATTTGCAAGACGCAATCGTAGCGGCGAGCCAGCTCCAGGAAATCGTAAGCCTGCAGCACCATGTAGTTGAATTCGAGGAAGGAGAGCGGCTGGTCGCGCTCGAGGCGGAGCTTGACGCTGTCCATCCCGAGCATCCGGTTGACCGAAAAGTGACGCCCGATGTCGCGCAGAAACGAGATGTATTCGAGCCGGTCCAACCACTCGGCGTTGTTGGCCATCAGGGCGTCGTTCAGTCCGTCGCCGAAGGTGAGGAAGTTCGCGAAGACGCGTTTGATGCTCGCCATGTTGGCGGCAATTTCGTCTTCGCTCAGAAGCTTTCTTGCTTCGTCTTTTCCCGAGGGATCGCCGACCTTCGTCGTGCCGCCGCCCATCAGCACAATCGGCTTGTGACCCGAGCGCTGGAAATGGCGCAGGAGCATGACCGACAACAGGTGTCCGACGTGAAGGCTCGGGCCCGTGCAATCGAAGCCGATATAGGCCACGACGCGCTTTTGCGCCATGAGCGCGTCGAGTGCCGCGGGCTCGCTGATCTGGTGGACGAAGCCGCGGGCTTGGGCGGTGCGTAGGAAGTCGGAACGGTACTCGGTCATGGCTCGATGGCACTAACCCTTTGGCCTTCAGGCGATTATGGCGATCGGCATCGCGCGGCTTGCCGGGCGCGCGGAGCTTTAGCACAATCGCCCTGTACCGACAACGACAAGCCCTCCGGGCTTGAGGTGCTGGCGTTATCGAAGGAGTTGCCAACCGTATGCATTTGGACTTGCCCCTGACAGCACTCGGCTTGATGAGCGGCACCTCGCTCGACGGCATCGACGTGGCGCTGCTGCGAACGGACGGTGAGTTCTTTATCGAGACGGGGCCGTGGGCGACCTACCCGTACGAGGCCTATCTGCGCGAGCTCGTGCGCGACGTGCTGGGAGCCCGCGGCTTTGTCGAAGGGGTTGAGGAGGAACTGACACATGCCCATGCCAGCGCCGTCAGCCGATTTCTCGCAGCGCAAGGAATTTCGGCCAAAGCGGTCGATCTCGTCGGGTTTCACGGCCACACGATCCTCCATCGCCCCCATGACGGTCGGACGATACAAATCGGCGACGGAGCGCTTCTTGCACGCGAGACCGGCATTTCGGTGGTGAACGATTTCCGCAGTGCCGACGTCGCCGAGGGCGGGCAAGGCGCACCCCTGGCTCCGCTCTTTCATGCCGCCCTCGCCCGGGGATTGGATTTGCCGGTCGCGGTCCTCAATCTCGGCGGTGTCGCGAATGTGAGCTGGATCGGCGCCGACAATGCCGTCATCGCCTTCGACACGGGGCCCGGCAACGCGCCGGTCGACGATTGGGTCCGCCATCACACGGGGCGGGCGATGGACATCGATGGCGCGCTTGCGCGGGCTGGCCGGGTCGACCGAGCGATTCTCGCCAATCTGCTCGACCACCCTTATTTCGAGAAACCGCCGCCCAAGTCGCTCGATCGGGACGATTTCGACTGGCGCGCCGCTCAGGACTTGAGCGTAGAGGATGGGGCGGCGACGCTGGCCGCGGTGACGGCGCAC
>DATDHA010000444.1:0-7174 GCA_036521815.1 Alphaproteobacteria bacterium
CGATCAGCGTGAGGTACTCGCGCAAGCTGACCGGAATATGGGCCTGTCGAAGTTCGAGGAAGAATTGCGTGAACACCGGGCCGTCCCTCACGCCGCCTGGGCACGCCGCCTAGGCATTCAGTTGCGCCGCTCGGCGCGGGCAAGGAAGGCGATGCGCTCGAGCTGGTGGACATCCTGCTCGTTCTTCAGGAGTGCGCCATAGAGTGGCGGTATCACCTTGCCGACCTCTTTGGCGCGCAGCACCTCCGGTCCGATCTCCTCGGACATCAGAAGCTTCAGCCAGTCGAGCAGCTCGGAGGTCGAAGGCTTCTTCTTGAGGCCGGGCACCTCGCGGACGCTGTAGAAGACGTTGAGCGCCTCGCGCACCAGCTCCGCCTTCACCTTGGGAAAATGCACGTCGACGATGCGCTCCATCGTCGCGCGGTCGGGGAAGCGGATATAGTGGAAGAAGCAGCGGCGGAGAAACGCATCCGGCAGCTCCTTCTCGTTGTTGGAGGTGATGACGACGATCGGCCGCTGGCGTGCCCGCACGGTCTCGCGCGTCTCGTAGACGTAGAATTCCATGCGGTCGAGCTCAAGCAGCAGGTCATTCGGAAACTCGATATCCGCCTTGTCGATCTCGTCGATGAGGAGGACCGGTCGTTCGTCCGCGCCGAAGGCTTCCCAAAGCTTGCCGCGCACGATGTAATTGGCGATGTCGTGCACGCGCCCGTCGCCGAGCTGGGAGTCGCGCAGGCGCGAGACGGCGTCGTATTCGTAGAGACCTTGTTGCGCCTTGGTCGTTGATTTGATGTGCCAGGCGATCAGGTTCTTGCCGAGCGCCTTCGCGATCTCGTGGGCGAGGATGGTCTTGCCCGTGCCGGGCTCGCCCTTGACCAGGAGCGGCCGCTCGAGCGTGATCGCGGCATTGACCGCGACCATCAGGTCCTCGGTCGCGACGTAGCTCTCGGTTCCCTGAAAGCGCATATGTTCTCCCGCTCGAAAATCAACCGTGCTGGGCGAGGGCCGCCTCGATCGCATCGAGCGCCGCCTGGAGTGCCGAGACGTCGGGACCGCCCGCCTGGGCCATGTCGGGCCGGCCCCCACCACCCTTGCCGCCAAGCTTTTCGGCACCCACGCGCACGAAATCGACAGCACTCAGCTTGTCGGTCAGATCCTCCGTGACGCCGACGACGATCGACGCCTTGCCTTCCGCCTCGGCCGCGATCGCGACGACGCCCGAGCCGACCTGGCGCTTGAGCGCGTCGACCATCGCCTTCAATTCGCGCGCCGGGACACCGTCAAGCTTGCGCGAAGCGAACTTGACTCCGCCCACGTCCCTGGCCGCGGGTGCTGCGACCGTCCCGCCGCCGGCGGCGAGCTTCTTCCGCAGTTCGGTGATCTCGCGCTCGAGCCGTTTGCGCTCCTCGATCAAGCTCGCGACGCGCGCCGGCACGTCATTCGGCGAGACCTTGAGGGCCGCCGCGGCACCCTGAAGCAACGCGCCCTCGCGTTCGACATAGTCGAGTGCCGCCTGACCGGTCAGTGCCTCGATGCGGCGAACGCCGGACGCGAGGGCGGCCTCGCTCACGAGCTTGAAAAAGCCGATATCGCCGGTGCGGCGCACATGGGTGCCGCCGCAGAGTTCGGTCGAAAAGGCATTGCCGTCGTCGGCACCCATGGATACGACGCTCACCTCATCGCCGTATTTTTCGCCGAAGAGGGCCAAGGCGCCGGCCTCGACGGCCGCATCGGGGGTCATGAGGCGCGTCGTGGTGTCGGTATTCTGGCGCACCCGGAAATTGACCTCCGCCTCGACGGCGAGCATCTCTTCCGACGTCATCGGCTTCGGATGGCTGAAATCGAAGCGCAGCCGCTCCGGCGCCACGAGCGAGCCCTTCTGGGTCACGTGCTCGCCGAGCACGCGGCGAAGGGCCTGGTGCAAAAGATGGGTTGCCGAGTGATTGGCGCGCAGGCGGTCGCGCCGTTCCGCGTCGACCCGCATTTCGACGGCCTGTCCGACGGTGAGCTTGCCGGTCTTGATCTCGCCATCATGAACGAAGAGATCGCCGGCCCTCTTCTGCGTGTCCGAAACCGCGATCTCGAGTCGATCCGCCCCGAAGATGACGCCGCTATCGCCCATCTGCCCGCCCGATTCGCCGTAAAACGGCGTCTGATTGACGATGAGCTGCACGCTTGCACCGCGCTCGGCGCTCTGAACCGGCTTGCCGTCGACGAGGATCGCCTGCACAACACCTTCGGCGACCGTCGTGTCGTAGCCGAGGAACTCCGTGGCGCCGCATTTCTCGCGAAGCTCGAACCATAGTTTTTCGGTCGCCTGCTCGCCCGAGCCGGCCCACGCCTTGCGCGCTTCGGCGCGCTGGCGCTCCATCGCGGCATTGAAGCCCTCGACGTCGGCCTTCCGGCCCTCCGCACGCAGCACGTCCTGGGTGAGGTCAAGGGGGAAGCCGTAGGTGTCGTAAAGCTTGAACGCCACCTCGCCCGGAAGGGGTGCCGCGCCCGCGAGCGAAGCTGTCGCCTCCTCGAGGAGGCGCAGGCCGCGTCCGAGCATCTCCTTGAACCGCGTTTCCTCGAGCTTGAGCGTTTCGGTGATAAGGGGCTGGGCGCGGAGCAGCTCGGGATAGGCGGCACCCATCCGTTCGACGAGAGCCGGCGCAAGGCGCCACATGAGCGGCTCCCGGCAGCCGATGATGTGGGCGTGGCGCATGGCCCGGCGCATGATCCGGCGCAGCACGTAGCCGCGTCCCTCGTTCGAGGGCAGGACACCGTCGGCAATGAGGAAGGCGCTCGCGCGCAGATGATCCGCGATCACCCGGTGCGACACCGCGTGCGGTCCGTCGGGCGCGGTATGGCTCGCTTCGGCCGATGCCTCGATGAGGCCGCGCATGAGGTCGATGTCGTAATTGTCGTGCTTGCCCTGCAGCACCGCAGTGACGCGCTCAAGCCCCATGCCCGTGTCGATCGAGGGCTTGGGCAGGGAAATCCGCTTGCCGGGCTCGATCTGCTCGTACTGCATGAAGACGAGGTTCCAAATTTCAATGAAGCGGTCGCCGTCGGCATCGGGACTGCCGGGCGGCCCGCCTGGAATGCCCTCGCCATGGTCGAAAAAGATTTCCGAGCATGGCCCGCACGGGCCCGTATCGCCCATGGCCCAGAAATTGTCCGAGGTCGGGATGCGAATGATGCGGCTTTCGGGCAGCCCGGCGAACTTTTTCCAGAGCCCGAACGCCTCGTCATCCTCCGAATAGACAGTCGCGGTCAGCCGATCCTTCGGCAGGCCATAGTCCTTCGTGATCAGTGTCCAGGCGAGCTCGATCGCGCGCTCCTTGAAATAATCGCCGAAGGAAAAATTGCCGAGCATCTCGAAGAAGGTGTGGTGGCGTGCCGTGTAGCCGACGTTCTCGAGATCGTTGTGCTTGCCGCCGGCGCGCACGCATTTCTGTGCCGTCGCCGCACGCTGGTAGGGCCGCTTTTCGACACCCGTGAAGACGTTCTTGAACTGCACCATCCCGGCGTTGGTGAAGAGCAGCGTCGGATCGTTGCGCGGCACGAGCGAGCTCGATGGCACGACTTCATGGCCCTGCCGCCTGAAGAACTCGAGGAAGGTCGTGCGGACTTCGTTCGTGGTCGTCATGATCTCGGCACAGGTTTGGCTCTCGGCACGGGTCTCGGTCTCGGCACAGGTATGGGGCCCCTAGAATCTGGTGCGATTTGGCGGAAAGCCAAACGGATGGCGCCCGCAGGCGCCAATTCCAGCTCATTCGGCGCTCGTTTCTACCTTGCGCGGCACGGCCATGTCCAGCAGAGGGCCGCCCAAGGGTGGCCAAAGCCCCCGCGCGGGGACGGCCCCCGAAGAGACCACCCCAAAGCAGCGACGACCCCGGAGTGCTCCGGGGCCGTGCCGCGTGCGCCCGGGTACTGGCGCACTGGGGAATTCAATTTAGCCGCTACTCGCCCGCTTCGGCCGTCTCGCCCTCCTCGGGCGAGCCCATGAGGGCATTCGCCACGATGCCTGCGTTCGAGCGGATCGCACGATCGATCTCAGCGGCGACTTCCTTGTTCTCCTTGAGGAACTGCTTGGCGTTCTCGCGGCCCTGGCCGATGCGTTGACCGTTATAGGAAAACCACGCGCCCGACTTCTCGATGATGTTGGCCTTGACTCCGAGATCGACGAGCTCGCCCGTCTTGGAGATGCCTTCGCCATACATGATATCGAATTCAACCACCTTGAAAGGCGGGGCCACCTTGTTCTTCACGACCTTGACGCGGGTCTGGTTTCCGACCACCTCGTCCTTGTCCTTGATGGCGCCAATGCGACGGATGTCGAGCCGAACCGACGCGTAGAACTTGAGCGCATTGCCGCCCGTCGTCGTCTCGGGGTTGCCGAACATGATGCCGATCTTCATGCGGATCTGGTTGATGAAGATCACGAGGCATTGGGAGCGCGCGATCGAGCTCGTGAGCTTGCGCAGGGCCTGGCTCATCAGGCGCGCCTGAAGCCCGACGTGGGAATCGCCCATCTCGCCTTCGAGCTCGGCCCGCGGCACGAGTGCGGCCACGCTGTCGATCACGAGCACATCGATTGCACCCGAGCGGACCAGCGTATCCGTGATTTCGAGCGCCTGCTCGCCTGCGTCCGGTTGCGAGATCAGGAGGTTGTCGACATCGACGCCGAGCTTTTTGGCATAGGTGGGATCGAGCGCATGCTCCGCATCGACGAAGGCGCACACCCCGCCACCCTTCTGCGCTTCGGCGATCACCTGAAGCGCAAGCGTCGTCTTGCCCGAGCTTTCCGGCCCGTAGATTTCGACGATCCGTCCCTTTGGCAGGCCGCCGATGCCGAGCGCAATGTCGAGGCTCAGCGAGCCCGTCGAAACCGCCTCGATCTCGACCGCCTTGTCCTGCTGGCCGAGCCGCATGATTGAACCTTTGCCGAAGGCGCGCTCGATTTGCGTGAGAGCGGCTTCCAGTGCCCGATCCTTATCCATGTTCTCTTTCTGTACTAGCTTCAAGACAGCTTCAGACATCCCAGAGCCTCCTTATCCCATGAGCGCCCCGTGCCGCGCAACGCGTGCCGACCGGAACCATCGCAAACGTGAACCCGACCGCGATCCGCGTTATTGTACACAGTTTGTTCTGTTCCGCAAGTGTTCTCATCCCGGGCGATTATATACTTGACACACGGTAGGCCACATGATACCGTGGGCTCAATAACTTAGAGGATTGAGCCATGCCAAAGTTCATCGAAACCCCATTAGTTGATGCCGTTCAATCACTTGACGTAACGACCGACGAGAAGACGGTTCTTCTAACTTGCCATCTCGAAAACGATACGACGTTCCGATTTCCCATAAGCGTCGAGACGGCGATGAGAATGTAGGCTGTCCTTGATACGGCTCGCCGTGACAAAAGATGGCCCACGCCGCCCGCGCCCGTTGAAACCACAAAGATGCAGTGAGTGTCATGTCACATCCCGACCTTTCCGACCCGATTTTCAACAACGAGAATGCCGCTCGCAAGCATCTGGAATCCCTCATTTGGAAGGATGGGCGGTATTGCCCACATTGCGGCTCTACCGAAGAAAGCCGCCCCATTCGCGGCAAGAAGCACAGGGACGGCATGTACTACTGCAACGCCTGCAAGAAGCAGTTTACGGTCACCGTAGGCACTCTGTACGAATCGAGCCATGTTGCGCTGCACAAGTGGCTCTTGGCGACTCATCTGCTTTGCTCATCCAAAAAGGGCATTTCCAGCCATCAGCTCCACAGGATGATCGGCGTCACCTACAAGACAGCTTGGTTTATGACGCACCGCATCCGCGAAGCCATGCGGCCCGTCGACCCCCAGCCCATGGGCGGCAGCGGCCAGACGGTCGAGGTGGACGAAACTTATTGGGGGCCGATGCCCGAGATTTTCATGAACCCCACTGACGGGCGTCCGGGCGGCTGGCGCAGGAAGAGCGGCACGAAAGAGAAAATGAAAATCCTGACGCTGGTCGAGCGCGACGGTCAGGCCCGCTCATTCCATATCCCGAACGTCAAGTCAGCCACACTTCGCGCCGTGCTTCACAGGCACCTCAAGCGCGACACACACTTGATGACCGACGAATTCAACGCCTACAAGTCAATCGGCCTGCGCTTCATTACGCATCGCACTGTGAACCATTCCGCCAAGGAATATGTGCGCGGTGCCTCACATACGAACACGATTGAAAACTTCTTTTCGATCTTCAAGCGTGGGCTGACGGGAACCTACCAGCACATTTCCGAGAAGCACTTGAAGCGTTATCTGTGCGAGTTTGACTTCCGCTATAACGAACGCACCGCGCTTAAGGTCGATGACCACATGCGCCGCGACAAGGCCCTGACCGGCATCAAGGGCAAGCGGATGACCTATCAACAACCTCGTGGCGGGAAAGCTTCCGAATCAGCGCTACTCCCGTAAGGAGTGGCGGGCGATCCTTGCCCGAGTCGTTTTCGAAACATGGTTCAAGGACTCGCGGAATCGGTAGCGCGCTGATATGGTCGTCGCGTCAGGCTATACCAGCCTGCCGAGACAACCGTCAGGCTTTAGCGTCAGGCGCGAAATACCAGCGCGCTAGCCGAATCAAAGCCACGAAACTGAATGGCCGAGCTCGGTCACGGGTTCATCGCTCGTGGCCACGAGTTTTACGCACGGTGAAATATGAGCGTAAAACTCTATGTAAAGGTCGAGATTGACCTTGTGCGTCTGACTGTTTTGTTGGCCGTACTTAAGTCGATTTTCGGCTAGTTGGGCGCGGGTGGGGCTTCGGCTCCCCCGCGTTCTTTTTTGATTTGTGCGGTTTTGGGGGCGTCTTTAGCATTCGCAATAGCGCCTCGTCGCGGCGCTTCGCCGCTTCTTCGTCGCTATAATGGTCTTCCTTTTGAGGGGCTATGCGCGTCATGGAAGCGTTTTTACTCGGGTCGCCAGATCTAGAAGTATACTCAATGACGGACGACATTGTTAGGCCAGATAGAAATATCCCGCTTGAACAAGTTCAAAAATTGGCCGCAACGGACCCACTTTGGGCTAATCGCGGTAAAGCAATACAAGCCTACGCCAGCCTAGAACAGTCACTTTGCACTGTTTTTGCCGATGCCGGCGGGATGAAGTCAGAGGTCGCGGGAATAATCTTCTTCAGGCTCACAAACAC
>DATDHA010000445.1:0-5067 GCA_036521815.1 Alphaproteobacteria bacterium
ATAACACCTGACCGCGCGATGATCCGCGAGATGTACAAGGAGAGTGCCCTCACCTATGCGAAGGAAAAGGGTACGACGCCGCGCGACTGCTCGAAGGAAGTGGCGGTACAGTGAACATCTGATTTGCCCGTGCGGTCGAGCGCGCACGGGTTCGTTCGGGACCTCGTGCCGAGAGACGCCATGTTCGGCGCAGAACTCGGCTCGAGGTTCGATTCTCGGCCCCTGACGCGACGGCTCGCTGCGCCCTGGCCAGCGTCGGTACAACGCCGTCTATCGATGGACGTTTGCGCGAAATCGCCGGATGTCGCGCCCCCGATTGCGAAGGCGATACCGTGACGAAAGACGAAGCGCTGCTCAAGGTCAACAACATCGAGGTCATTTACGACCATGTGATCCTGGTGTTGAGGGGTGTGTCGCTTCATGTGCCGGAAGGCGGCATCGTAGCACTCCTCGGCGCCAATGGTGCGGGCAAGACCACGACGCTCAAGGCGATCTCGAATCTCCTGCGCGCCGAACGCGGCGAGGTCACCAAGGGCACCATCGAATTCAAGGGCGAGCGCGTCGATCGGCTCACCCCCAATGAGCTTGTCCGCCGCGGCGTCATCCAGGTCATGGAAGGCCGGCACTGCTTCGAGCATCTGACCGTCGAAGAGAATCTTCTGACCGGCGCCTTCACGCGCCACGATGGCCGCGCCGAAGTCACGAAGGACCTCGACTCGGTCTATCGTTATTTCCCCCGCCTCAAGGATCGGCGAAAATCCCAGGCAGGCTACACCTCCGGCGGCGAGCAGCAGATGATCGCGATCGGACGCGCCCTCATGTCGCGCCCGACGGCGATCCTCCTCGACGAGCCGTCCATGGGCCTGGCCCCGCAACTCGTCGAAGAGATCTTCGGGATCGTCAAGGAGCTCAACGAGCGCGAGGGCGTCAGCGTCCTCCTCGCCGAGCAGAACACCAACATCGCGCTTCGCTACGCCGACTATGGCTACATCCTCGAGAACGGTCGGATCGTGATGGACGGCCTCGCCGCATCGCTTCGCGAGAACGAAGACGTCAAAGAATTCTATCTCGGACTGGCCGGCGAGAAGCGGAAGAGCTATCGCGACGTCAAGCACTATAAGCGACGCAAGCGCTGGCTCGCGTGACCGCCTCGTAAGACGGGTCGCACGCGATCGAGCCCAGGGACGGTTTCGGACACGCGATGGCAGAACCCGAACACTACGATTCGCTCGAAACCCGCGACCCCACCGCGCGCGAAAAAGCGCAGTTCGCGGCACTGCGCGGCCTGATCGCCGCCGCCAAGGTGGGAGCGTCGGGCTGGCAGCACATCCTAAGGGACGTCGATCCCGCACGTGTCGTCGACCGCGCGGCACTCGCCAAACTCCCGCTCACGCGCAAATCCGATCTCGTGGAGCTTCAGAAGGCGGCACCACCCTTCGGCGGCCTGAACGTCACGACAGCCGGAGCCTTGCGGCGCATCTTCGCCTCGCCCGGTCCGATCTACGATCCCGAGGGCGAACGCCAGGATTACTGGCGCATGGCGCGGGCCCTCTACGCTGCCGGCTTTCGCCGAGGCGAGCTGGTGCATAACAGTTTTTCTTATCATTTGACGCCCGCGGGCGCCATGCTCGAGGACGGCTTGCGAGCGCTCGGTTGCGCCGTGGTACCCGGTGGTGTCGGCCAGACCGAGCTTCAGGTGAAGGCGATCGCCGATCTTCGGCCCAGCGGCTACACGGGCACGCCGTCCTTCCTGAATATCCTGTTCGAGAAGTCCGCCGAGCTTCGCGCCGATATCTCTTGCTTGAAGAAGGCGCTTCTCTCCGGCGAGGCTTTGCCGCCCTCGTTGCGGGCACAGTTGGAAGGGCGTGGTGTGCTTGCGCTCCAATGCTACGGCACCGCCGATTGTGGATCGATCGCGTATGAATCTTCCGCTCGCGAAGGGCTGATCGTCGACGAAGGCATCATCCTCGAGCTCGTCCGCCCGGGTACCGGCGATCCGGTCGCACCCGGCGAGGTCGGCGAAGTCGTCGTAAGCGTCATCAACCCTGACTACCCGCTCATCCGCTTCGCGACCGGAGACCTTTCCGCCTTCATCGAGGGGACGAGCCCGTGCGGCCGCACGGCACCGCGTATCCGGGGCTGGATGGGACGCGCCGATCAGATCGCCAAGCTCAAGGGAATGTTCGTACGCCCGGCGCAAATCGCCGAAGTGTTGAAGCGCAATCCGCAGATCCTCAAGGCCCGCCTCGTGATCGATAGCCGCGAGCATCAGGACGTCGGCCTGCTCCAGTGCGAGGTGCGCGGCGAGCGCGATGAGGCGCTCGCGCGCGCGATCGCCGAGAGCTTCCAGAGTCTCTGCAAGGTTCGCTGCGACGTCGCTTTCGCGGAGCTCGGCTCCTTGCCAAAGGACGGCAAGGTGATCGATGACATCCGCAAATACGAATAGCGTTGGCGGACAGCTCAAGTGCCGCCGGTCTTGTCGCCGAAGCATTTTCCGGCAAAGTGGCTGCGCGACGACGAAACCGCGGCACAGGGTTTGCCGTAGAAAATGCGACGAAATCAATAAATCCAGGACCGTGCCCCGCAAGCTCTTGCGGTTCGTGCGCCAAGCAAGCCCCAACAGCGAATCCCCGTGCCCGCAAGCGCACGGAAGCCGGGCGCCAACCGACTGTTAGAGTGTTGTTTTCGAACATGTATTTTTATTCATGAAATATCTTACTTTTGCCCTATTTCTGGCCTGGACGGATCACAATCGCTTACCATGTTGATACTCGGTAAAGACCTCCCCTCTTTGCCAGAGGCTGCCCCCTCAGCCTCCGATCCGGGCGAAAAAGGCTCGGATCCATCTTCAGCAGCCGGCGGAACTTCCCCGCTGGCTGCTTTTTTTTAAGCGCTGTTTTTCGGCTCTCACGAATTCCTGTGACGGACGGGCGACTTGCGGCTATTCAAAGAGCCGATGGCGCTATTCGAGGGGCATGGTCTGGTCTGCGTGCGCGGCGAGTGCCTCGTCTTCGCCGGCCTCGCCTTTTCCCTCGATGCGGGTGGCGCACTTCTGCTCACGGGGCCGAACGGAAGCGGCAAATCGAGCCTGCTGCGGCTGGCGGCGGGCCTTCTTCGATCGGCGGGCGGTTCGCTTACATGGCAAGGCGAAGCCGTCCTTGCCGACTGGGAGTCCCATCGCGCGCGGCTTTGCCACGTCGGTCACCAGGACCCGGTGAAGCCCGTTTTGACGGTGCGCGAGAATCTGATGTTCTGGGCGAGGCTGCGTAGCGGCACCTCGAAGGCAGCGGACGCGGCACTTGAACGCCTTGGCCTTTTGGCATTTGTCGATGTCCCGGGGCGCTTTCTCTCGGCAGGACAAAAGCGCAGGCTCAACCTTGCGCGCCTGCTCGCAAACCCGGTCCCGCTTTGGCTTCTCGATGAGCCGACCGCGGCACTCGATCGGCCATCGACCGTGGCACTCGAGGAAATGCTCGCAGCACACCGTGCTTCCGGCGGAGTCGTCCTGCTGGCGACCCACGCGCCCTTGGCGCTTCCAGGCGCCGAAGAATTGCGCCTTGAGACGTTCGCAGCCGAGGCGAATTTCGCATCCGAGGCGGTTTCGTGACGGCGCTCCTGGCTATCCTCGGCCGCGATTTGCGCCTCGCTCTGCGCCAGGGTGCTGACACCCTCGTCGTCGTCCTCTTCTTCGTGCTGTCCGCGACCCTCTTTCCCTTCGGCGTGGGCCCCGAGCCGGAAACGCTCGCCCGAATCGCACCCGGGGTTATTTGGGTTATGGCCCTGCTTGCGTCGCTGCTCTCTCTGGAACGACTGTTCCAAAACGATTACGAGGATGGCGGGCTCGATCTTTTGACGCTCTCGCCAATCTCTCTCGGCCTTATCGTGCTCGCCAAATGTGCAGCACACTGGTTGACCACGGGCCTGCCCTTGATCGTCGCAGCACCCTTGCTCGCCGTCTTCCTCGGCTTGCCGGCAGCGGGTTTCGGCCAGCTACTCCTCGCCATGCTGCTGGGAACACCGACCTTAACCCTGGTCGGCGCTATCGGGGCCGCCCTCGTCCTTGGCGCCCGCCGTGGCGGGGTGTTGATATCACTACTGGTCTTGCCGCTCTACGTGCCCGTGCTGATCTTCGGCGTCGCGGCCGTGGACGGGGCCATTGCTGGGCTTGCCGTCCGCCCCCATCTCATGATCCTGGGCGGGCTTTTTCTGGCCGCACTGGTCCTGGCACCCTGGGCCAGTGCCGCAGCACTCAAGCAGGCGGTGGAATAAGGGGTCGCCTTGCTATGCGTCACGCAAAGAGGCCGCCCGAACGGCCGCCGGCGCGCAAAGCGCGCCTTACTGTGCGTCATGCAAAGAGGCGGCCGGAACGGCCGCCGGCATTATTGAACCGCGCGCGAAGCGCGGGGCTGGCCAAGGCTAGCCCGTTGGGGGTAGAACCCGCACTCAAGTGAACCGAGGCTCGGCAAGGGCATGCATCGCTTCGCCAATCCCAATCGATTCCTGCGGCTCGCGGCCGCGATATTGCCGTGGTGCGCCATCGCTGCGGCGGCGTGCCTCGGGCTCGGACTTTACTTTGCACTCTTCGCGTCGCCGCCCGACTATCAGCAGGGCGAGGCCGTGCGGATCATGTATGTCCACGTGCCGGCGGCATGGATGGCGCTCTTCGTCTACACGGTCGTCGCGGCAACAAGTGCGGTTGCGCTCATCTGGCGTCATCCGCTCGCCGATCTTGCGGCCCAAGCGGCGTCGCCGGTGGGGGCTGCCTTCACGCTCCTCGCCCTCGTCACCGGCTCGCTCTGGGGCAAGCCGATGTGGGGTGCGTGGTGGGTATGGGACGCACGGCTGACGTCGGTCCTCGTCCTCTTCTTCCTCTATCTCGGGCACATCGCACTGTCGCGCGCCTTCGAAGACCCGACGCGCGGCAGCCGCGCCGCCGCCGTGCTTGCGGTCGTCGGCTTCGTCAACGTGCCGATCATTCATTTCTCGGTCGAATGGTGGAACACTCTCCATCAGCCCGCGAGTGTGTTCCGCCTGGGCGGGCCGACCATCGCCCCCGAAATGCTCCTC
>DATDHA010000446.1:0-2071 GCA_036521815.1 Alphaproteobacteria bacterium
CGGAATCGGCGTGCTGTGGGGGCGTGGCGGGCTGCTCGAGGCGATGCCGCCGTTCATGGCCGGCGGCCAAATGATCGAGGAAGTCACGCTCGAGCGCGCGGACTTCAGAAAACCCCCTCGGCGTTTCGAAGCCGGCACGCCGCCGATCGCTGGAGCGATCGGGCTCGGCGCAGCGCTCGAGTGGATGCTGGCGCTCGATTGGCGCGCGATCCGCAGCCATGAGCTGCGGCTGTTGCGCCGGCTCCTGGACGGTCTGGTGACGATCCCGGGCGTGCGCGTCCTCGGGCCCGTCGACAGCCACGATCGCCGCGGGGTCGTCACCTTTCATGTCGAAGGGTTCCTGCCGGACGATGTTTGCCGTGCGCTCGATGCGCATGGCGTGGCATTGCGCGGTGGGCACCACTGCGCGCAGCCCCTTGTCCGCGCCTTGGGCGTCGAGGGTGCCTCGCGCGCAAGTCTTGCGCTCTACAGCGTGGATGCCGACGTGGATGCCTTGCTTGGAGGGCTTGAAGATCTTGTGCGTCAACGTGCGGTCCGCACAGTTCGCAGCACCCGCGCGCGGGCCGGAAAGGATTGAACGCCCATGCAGCACCTTCTAATCGTCGCGCACCCGCGCGCCGTGAGCTTTACGCAGTCGGTGGCACTCGCCTACGCCAACGAACTGCACTCGCTGGGGCATTCATTTGTGGTCCGGGATCTCTACAAGCTATGCTTTGATCCCGTCCTCAGTGCCGAGGAGCTGCTGGGCCCGCAACCGCCGACTGTCCCGCCGGCCATTCGGCAAGAACAGGATCACCTCGCCAAGGCCGCCGCGATCGCCTTCTTCTATCCGCTCTGGTGGGCCTACATGCCGGCAATCATGAAGGGATATATCGACCGCGTGCTCTCGTTCAATTTCGCTTACGAGTTCAAGGGCTACGAGCTAATCCCACGACTTTCCGGGAAGCAGGCACTCATCTTCACGAGTTCGGGTGCGGATATGAGCTACCTCGAGGAAAGCGGCCAGTGGAAGGCGATGGAGCTTCTCGAGAAGGACCACATCCTCGCGCTCTGCGGTATCGAACTCCTCGAGCATGTGCATTTCCCCGCGATCACGCCCGATCTGCCCGAGCAGATCGTCACCCAGCACCTCGAGCGCGTGCGCACCACCGTGGGGAACCATTGGGGAGCTGAACCCGCAGCGCGGGGCTGGCCAATCTTGCCGACGCGGAAGCGAAGACGATAGCGGCGGTGATCCGCGCCTTGAAAGCATCCTCGCGATCGGCCCGACGAGTCCGATCCGGGTCATGGTGGCGACCAAGCCGGTGGAATTCCGCAATGGGGCCGAGGGTCTCGCTGCTTTGGTGCGCGAGGACATAAAGTCCGATCCCTGGTCCATACTAATAATTCCATCCGCCCAAATTTCGGAGCGTTGCTTAAAATGCTGATCTCTGCGCGTACGGCGCACGACGCCGAATCCAACATTGGAGAAATTTGGCCGATTCGACAGGTGACAGGATCTTTGATTTGCACAGGGGCTTTTTGCGTCTGTGGTATCGCCGGATCGGTACCCCTCAGCCATACAAGTCTACGCGATGTAACGAGCGCACGATGGGCGCCATGATTCTCTATCGATGCTTTTTTATTGCCGCCTCAAACGGCTTTGTAGGGACGGGCAAATTTGATTCCGACAGCGACGCTATAGCGGTCGAGAGAGCGGCGGTCTTGCGCCGCGAGCGGGGACTTCGCAGTTTGGTCTTTGAAGTGTAGCAGCGCGATCGCCTCGTCCATCGGCAAGAGGCGATCGATCGCAGAAGTTGGCCATAGTACTGGCTGGTCGGCTGGGTATTTTTGTGTTTCATCTCAGATTAGTCCGCCGGCGTGAATCCCATGCTGTCTTGCAGGCTTAGTGCGCCTCGCTTTGATTTAGGTCAATGCCATCGGCCAGTTACCGGGGATAGAAATTTGGTTGATGCCCTCCCTGGCGCACTCCCTAATGTCTTCCATGCGTCAGGAAAACCTAACTTTGCCCCGCTCACTCGGCGGGGGTCCTTTTGCACGTGTTGAGCATCGCCATGCCTCTTGGGGAAAT
>DATDHA010000447.1:0-8431 GCA_036521815.1 Alphaproteobacteria bacterium
GGTGATGCCGGGCGACAACATCGCGATGGAGGTCGAGCTGATCGCGCCGATCGCGATGGACGAGGGCCTGCGCTTCGCCATCCGCGAGGGCGGGCGCACGGTCGGTGCCGGCGTCGTCGCCAAGATCATCCAATAGCGAGGAAGCGCCGTCTTGCCCCGAACGCTGTCGAAGACGCTCGGCTTTGCGGCCAGACGTTAGGAGTGTAGCTCAATTGGCTAGAGCACCGGTCTCCAAAACCGGGGGTTGTGGGTTCGAGTCCCTCCACTCCTGCCAGCTTGGCTAGCGCCGGTACTGGTGACCCGGACGGGACGTGAAGGAAGGCGCCGCGGGCAAACGTCAGGCGATTGCCACGGAAACATTAGGGTGTAAGCGAGTGGTTCGATAGGCATGGCGAAGGTCAGTCCAGGCGAATTCATCCAGCAGGTTCGGACGGAGGTGTCGAAAGTCACCTGGCCGAGCCGCAAGGAGACCATGGTGACGACGGCGATGGTGTTTCTCATGGTCTTCCTGGCCGCCATCTTCTTCTTCGTCATCGACGAGGTGTTGGCATACGGCGTCCGCGCCTTGTTGGGGATCGGGGGCTGAGCGATGCCGGTGCGCTGGTACGTGCTTCACGTCTACTCGGGCTTCGAGAAGAAAGTTGCGCAGTCGATTCGTGACCAGGCAAAGCAGAACGGCCTCGAGGAGAGGATCGAACAGGTCATGGTCCCTGTCGAGGAAGTGGTCGAAGTCCGGCGCGGCTCCAAGGTGCAGAGCGAGCGCAAGTTCTTCCCCGGCTACGTGCTGCTCAAGATGGATATGACCGACGAGACGTGGCACCTCGTCAAGAATACGCCGAAGGTCACCGGCTTCCTTGGCGACAAGGGCAAGCCGATCGCGATTTCCGAGGCCGAGGCCTCGCGCATCCTGCACCAGATGCAGGAGGGCGTCGAACGGCCGAAGCCCGCGATCACCTTCGAGGTGGGCGAGCAGGTACGCGTCGTCGACGGGCCGTTCACGTCGTTCAACGGCATGGTCGAGGAAATCGACGAGGACCGCGCACGGCTCAAGGTTTCGGTCTCGATCTTCGGGCGCTCGACGCCCGTCGAGCTCGAGTATGCGCAGGTCGAGAAGGCCTAGGGTCGGAAGTCCCGCGGCCGAGCGGATGCAAGGTTCCACCCGGCGCATTGTGCGCCCGTGTGGTTTGAGCGCGGGAGGCCTGCCACGGCCGTGACCGCGACCCAGTCGGTAACGCGAACTGAGGAAGAGAGATGGCAAAGAAGATCGACGGCTATATCAAGTTGCAGGTGCCGGCGGGGAAGGCAAATCCTTCGCCGCCGATCGGACCGGCATTGGGCCAGCGCGGCCTCAACATCATGGAGTTCTGCAAGGTGTTCAACGCGACGACGCAGAAGATGGAACCGGAGATGCCGATTCCCGTGGTCATCACGGTGTTCTCGGACCGCTCCTTCACCTTCCAGATCAAGTCGCCGCCCGCGAGCTACTTCCTGCGCAAGGCGGCGGGAATCGAGAAAGGCAGCTCGACCACGGGTCGCGGCACGGTCGGCAAAGTGACCATGACGCAAATTCGCGAGATCGCCGAGAAGAAGATGCAGGACCTCAACGCCAACGACGTGGATGCGGCCAGCCGGATGCTCGTCGGGACCGCCCGCTCGATGGGCCTCGAAGTGGTGGAGTAAGGCCATGGCTCACGGCAAGCGCTTGAATAACGCATACGAGAAGATCGATCGCGCGCGCTTCTATCCCATCGATGAGGCGGTGAAGATCTTGAAGGAGTTCGCGGCGAAGAAGATCGACGAAACGATCGAGGTCTCGCTGAACCTCGGCGTCGATACGCGCCATGCGGATCAGCAGGTGCGCGGCGTGGTCTCGCTCCCGCACGGCACCGGCAAGGGCGTCCGGGTCGCCGTATTCGCAAAGGGCGAGAAAGCGAACGAGGCGAAGGGTGCCGGTGCCGACGTCATCGGCGCCGACGACCTGGCCGAAAAGGTGCTCAAGGGCGAGATCGATTTCGAGCGCGTGATCGCGACGCCGGACATGATGGCGGTCGTCGGCAAGCTCGGCAAGGTGCTCGGCCCGCGCGGCCTGATGCCGAACCCGAAGCTCGGCTCGGTCACGATGGACGTCGCCAAGGCGGTGCGCGACGCCAAGGCCGGGCAGGTGCAATACCGGGCGGAGAAGGCGGGGCTCGTCCACGCCGGTGTGGGCAAGATGAGCTTCACCGAGCAGGCGATCGTCGAGAACGTCAGGGCGTTCTACGACGCCGTGGCGCGCGCCAAGCCGTCGGGCGTGAAGGGCACGTATATAAAGAAGGTTTCGCTCAGCTCCACGATGGGGCCGGGCCTGAAGCTCGATGCCGCGTCGCTCGGCGGCCCCGCAGGGGCTGCGTGAGCGATACGATGGAATTCACCGCACGGGGCTGAGCCCCGCGCGGCGAGAAGGGAGCCGGGAGGGCGATCGCCCGATCGGATCCCGACCTGTCCGAGACTGCAGGTGCCGAAAGGGATGCGCAATCCGCTCGGCATAATGGTGGTGAAAGCCGCCTGCATAGACGGGAGTCGAACCCAGCTTCCCGCGCTCGCCGGAGCGATCCGGCGTCGAGCGGGCGATGGGCTTGAACTTCTGGGGCAGGGTGAGCCGGATCTTCGGGCTCAGCCTGGAGGTCCAGTCGCAACCGGCCTGAGCGGCTTCAAGCAGATGCCGCGATGGCCAAAGTAGCGGAGAAGACGGTGCAACGTACCGAGAAGGAAGATTTGGTTGCCTCGCTCAACCGCGCCTTCCAGGAGGCCGCAGCGGTGGTCGTTACCCGCCAAAGCGGTCTTACGGTCGCCGAGGTCGGCGATCTCCGGCGGAAGGTTCGGGCGGCAGGCGGCCGCTTCAAAGTGGCGAAGAACCGTCTTGCGCGCCGCGCCTTGTCCGGAACCGAGTACGAGGGTCTTGCAGAGCTTTTCAAGGGGCCGACCGCGATCGCTTTTTCGAGCGATCCCGTGTCGGTCGCAAAGGTGGCCGTCGACTTCTCGAAGCTGAACGAGAAGCTCGTCATCACCGGAGGAGCGCTCGGGACACAGATCTTGGATTCCAATGGTGTGAAGGCCCTTGCCTCGCTGCCGTCGCTCGACGCGCTGCGCGGCAAGATCGTTGGCCTCTTGAAGGCGCCCGCGACCAAGATCGCCGGCGTCATTCAAGCGCCCGCAGCACAGCTCGCTCGCGTGCTGCAGGCGGTTGCCCAAAAAGGCGAAGCCGCGTAGGACACGCTGGAAACCTGAAGTTCAAGCCTAGGAGACATGGAACATGGCAAATCTCGATAGTCTGATTGAGGAGCTTTCGAAGCTCACCGTCCTCGAGGCGGCGGAGCTTGCAAAGAAGCTCGAGGAGAAGTGGGGTGTGAGCGCCGCGGCACCGGTCGCGGTCGCGGCGGTTGCCGGAGCGGGTGGTGGTGCCGGTGCCGCCGCCGCCGAGGAGCAGACGGAATTCACCGTCATCCTTGCCGCTGCGGGCGAGAAGAAAATCAACGTGATCAAGGAAATTCGCGCGATCACGGGCCTTGGCCTCAAGGAAGCGAAGGATCTCGTCGAAGGCGCCCCCAAGACCGTCAAGGAAGGCGTCTCCAAGGACGACGCCGCGAAGCTCAGGAAGGTCCTCGAGGACCAGGGTGCGAAGGTCGAGGTTAAGTAACGTGCTTTTCGGCAAGCCTTGCGCGGGCGGATGCGGGCTCTTGTCTCGTGTCCGTCCGTCAAGTGCTGCGAGGTTGCCGGCGCTGCGAGGTGCCGGTCGAGTGATTGACCCAAGTCGCCGGAGCCCGGTTTCGTGGCACCGGCATTGCTGTCCGCGGTCGGGACGGCAGGCTTTATGAGGAGCAGAAGAGCGATGGCGAAGTCGTTCACGGGACGCAAGCGGATCCGCAAGAGCTTTGGCCGGATTTCCGAAGTGGCGCCGATGCCGAACCTGATCGAGGTGCAGAAGAATTCCTACGATCAGTTCTTGCAGAAGGAAGGCCCGGCCGAGAAGCGCACGAGTGTCGGTCTGCAGGAGGTCTTCCGCTCGGTGTTCCCGATCCGGGATTTCTCCGAGCGCGCCCAGCTCGAGTTCCTCAAGTACGAGCTCGAGGAGCCCAAATACGACGTCGAGGAGTGCCAGCAGCGCGGCATGACATTTGCGGCCCCGCTCAAGGTAACGCTTCGCCTCGTCGTCTGGGACGTCGACGAGGAGACCGGCTCGCGCTCGATCCGCGACATAAAGGAGCAGGACGTCTATATGGGCGATATGCCGCTCATGACGACGAACGGCACCTTCATCATCAACGGCACCGAGCGCGTGATCGTCTCGCAGATGCACCGCTCGCCGGGCGTGTTCTTCGATCACGACAAGGGCAAGACCCATTCCTCGGGCAAGTATTTGTTCGCGGCACGGGTCATCCCTTATCGCGGTTCCTGGCTCGATTTCGAGTTCGACGCCAAGGACCTCGTCTATGTGCGCATCGACCGGCGCAGGAAACTGCCGGTGACGACCCTTTTCATGGGCCTCGACAGCCACGCCACGGCCGCACTGCGCAAGCAGCGCGAAGCGGAAGGCAAGGGGATCGAGCCGCACGAGCATGCCGGCATGTCGGCCGAGGAGATTCTTTCCTATTTCTACGCCAAGGTGCCATTCAAGCGCGTGAAGGATGCCTGGCAGATGCCATTCGATCCGCAACGCATGCGCGGCATCAAGCTCAACTCCGACCTGATCGACGCAAAGAGCGGCAAGGTCGTGGCCGAGGCTGGCGCCAAAATGACCGCACGCCTCGGGCGCAAGATCGCGGACGATGGCACCAAGGACGTCCTCGTGCCGGCGGAAGAACTTTTCGGCCGCTACGTCGCCGAAGACGTCATCGACGAGAAGAGCGGCCTCGTCCTCGTTGACGCGGGTGCCGAGGTGACGGCCGATACGCTCAAGATCCTCGAACAATACGGCATCAACGCGATCTCGACCCTCGCGATCGACCACATCAACGTCGGGCCCTACATCCGCAATACCCTGGCGGTCGACAAGAACTCGACCCGCGAGGAAGCGCTCATCGATATCTATCGCGTGATGCGGCCGGGCGAGCCGCCGACGCTCGAGACGGCGGAGGCGCTGTTCCAGAGCCTCTTCTTCGATTCGGAGCGGTACGACCTCTCGGCGGTCGGCCGCGTGAAGATGAACATGCGGCTCGGCCTCGAGTGCCCGGACACCGTGCGCGTGCTGCGCAAGGAAGACATCCTCGCCATCATCAAGGTGCTGGTGGATCTGAAGGACGGCCGTGGCGAGATCGACGACATCGATCATCTCGGCAATCGGCGGGTCCGTTCGGTCGGCGAGCTCATGGAGAACCAGTACCGCGTCGGCCTGCTCCGGATGGAGCGCGCGATCCGCGAGCGCATGTCCACGGTCGAGATCGACACCGTGATGCCGCATGACCTGATCAACGCGAAGCCCGCGGCGGCGGCCGTGCGCGAGTTCTTCGGCTCGTCGCAGCTCAGCCAATTCATGGACCAGACCAATCCGCTTTCGGAGATCACCCACAAGCGCCGGCTCTCCGCCCTCGGGCCGGGTGGGCTGACGCGCGAGCGCGCCGGCTTCGAGGTACGCGATGTCCATCCGACCCACTACGGCCGCATTTGTCCGATCGAGACGCCGGAAGGCCCGAATATCGGCCTCATCAACAGCCTGGCGACCTACGCGCGGATCAACCAATACGGCTTCATTGAAAGCCCCTACCGGCGCGTGGCCAACGGACGGGTGGGCGACGAGGTGGTCTATCTCTCGGCGATGGAGGAGGGCAAATACACGATTGCCCAGGCCAACGCCGAGGTCGACCGGCACAACAAACTCATGTCCGACCTCATCAGCTGCCGCCGGGGCGGCGACTTCGTGCTTGCCAAGCCCGAGGACATCGACTTCATCGACGTTTCGCCGAAGCAGCTCGTCTCCGTCGCGGCGGCACTCATCCCGTTCCTCGAGAACGACGACGCGAACCGGGCACTCATGGGCTCGAACATGCAGCGCCAGGCGGTGCCGCTCATCAAGACGGAAGCTCCCCTCGTGGGCACCGGGATGGAGGGCACCGTCGCGCGCGATTCGGGCGTTGCGATTATCGCGCGACGCGCCGGCATCGTCGACCAGGTGGACGCGATGCGCATCGTCGTGCGCGCGACCGAGGAGACCTCGCACGCCGCATCGGGTGTGGACATCTACCGCCTCCTCAAGTTCCAGCGCTCCAACCAGAATACCTGCATCACGCAGCGCCCACTCGTGAAAGTCGGCGACTTGGTGGAGAAGGGCGACATCATCGCGGACGGCCCATCGACCGACCTCGGCGAGCTCGCACTCGGCCACAACGTGCTGGTCGCATTCATGCCATGGCACGGCTACAACTTCGAGGACTCGATCCTCATCTCCGAGCGCATCGTGCGCGACGATATCTTCACTTCGATCCACATCGAGGAATTCGAAGTGATGGCGCGCGACACGAAGCTCGGCCAGGAAGACATCACGCGGGACATTCCGAACGTCGGTGAGGAGGCCCTCAAGAACCTCGACGAGGCGGGTATCGTCTATATCGGTGCCGAAGTGAAGCCGGGCGACATTCTGGTGGGCAAGGTGACGCCGAAGGGCGAATCGCCAATGACGCCCGAGGAAAAATTGCTCCGTGCCATCTTCGGCGAAAAGGCGTCGGACGTGCGCGACACGTCTCTTCGTGTGCCACCGGGCGTGCAGGGTACTGTCGTCGAGGTGCGTGTCTTCTCGCGCCGCGGCGTCGATAAGGACGAACGCGCGCTCGCGATCGAGCGGGCGGAGATCGAGCGCTTGGCCAAGGACCGCGACGATGAGCGGGCGATCCTCGAGCGCAGCTTCTTCGCGCGCCTCAAGTCGCTCTTGATGAATCGCGCGATCGTGCGCGGGCCCAAGGGTGTAAAGGCCGGCTCGAAGGTGACCGACTCGCTGTTGAGCGAATACACGACGGGTCAATGGCGCCAGATCATCGTCAAGAACGACGAGATTATGACCTCGATCGAGCAGCTCTCCCAGCAGTTCGACCAATCGATCAACCTGCTGCAGCAGCGGTTCGAGAACAAGGTCGAGAAGCTGCAGCGCGGCGACGAGTTGCCGCCGGGTGTGATGAAGATGGTCAAGGTTTTCGTGGCCGTGAAGCGCAAGCTGCAGCCAGGCGACAAAATGGCCGGGCGGCACGGCAACAAGGGAGTCATCTCGAAGATCGTGCCGGTCGAGGACATGCCCTATCTCGACGACGGCACCCATGTCGATATCGTGCTCAATCCGCTCGGCGTGCCGTCGCGCATGAACGTGGGGCAAATTCTCGAGACTCACCTCGGCTGGGCCTGTCACGGCCTCGGCCGCCAGGTGGCGCTGATCCTCGAGAAAGTGCAGCAAAGCGGCAAGATCGCCGATGTCCGCAAGTGGCTCGAAAAAACCTACGGCAAGGGCTACAAGGAAGAGCTCGGCGAGCTATCCGACGATGAGGTCCTCGAGCTTGCCGACAATTTGCGCAACGGCGTTCCTGTCGCCTCGCCCGTGTTCGATGGCGCGCGCGAGGATGACATCGTTCAGATGCTCGAAGGTGCGGGGCTCGAGCGCTCGGGCCAAGTCACCTTGACCGACGGCCGGACCGGCGAGACTTTCGAGCGCAAGGTCACGGTCGGTTACATCTATATGCTGAAGCTGCACCACCTGGTCGACGACAAGATCCATGCCCGTTCGATCGGGCCGTATAGCCTCGTCACCCAGCAGCCGCTGGGCGGCAAGGCGCAATTCGGCGGCCAGCGCTTCGGCGAAATGGAGGTGTGGGCGCTCGAGGCTTACGGAGCCGCCTATACGCTTCAGGAAATGCTTACGGTCAAATCGGACGACGTCGCGGGTCGCACGCGCGTCTACGAGGCGATCGTCAAGGGCGATGACAACTTCGAGGCCGGCATCCCGGAGTCGTTCAACGTCCTTGTCAAGGAACTTCGCTCGCTCGGCCTCAACGTCGAGCTGGCGCAATCCGGAGCTTGAGCGTGCACCGTCGCATCGGTAATGCAGAACTTCGTGCGCGCGATATGAATGTGAATCGAGTTCCGTCAGGCGTCGCCTTCGGGCGTTCGCTGCCGGAACCAGCGGGAGAGTTGGCATGAATGAGTTGATGAAGATTTTCGGCCAGGTCACCAGTCCGCAGAATTTCGACCAGATCAAGATTTCGATCGCGAGCCCGGAGCGGATTCGCTCCTGGTCCTATGGCGAGATCAAGAAGCCGGAAACCATCAATTACCCCACCTCCTCCCGGGTCCGCCCGGCAGTCTATCCGAGGCCGCCCGCCCGGGCGCCGGCCTGGCCGCAGCTCCGGCCTGCCCGCAGCGCCGCGCCCGCCGAGGGAGCGGCGACCGGCGGAGGCGTCCTGAGAGAGGACGGCAC
>DATDHA010000448.1:0-1832 GCA_036521815.1 Alphaproteobacteria bacterium
AAGCCGATCGACTCTATACCTTATGGTGCTTCGATGAGGATTTCCGGGATCGAATGAATAAGGCGCTTAGGCTTGCAGGCTTGCGCGAGACCGAATAGCGGCGTGCAACGCCTCGCGTGCGGGGACATTCGATGCTCCTCCCGTTTCTCTTGCGGCTCGCAGGAATATGATTGCCGTATCCCGAAGCGGGCCGGTAAAACAGGTCAGCTAAAACACGGCGGCGAAGGTGCAGCGACGACCGATTCGACCGTCCTGCGCCGGGTCAAGCAAGGTGGATGCGCATGAGCGAACCTGCGAGTGCCGGCTTGAAGACGCTCGATCCCGCGAAATTCCAGGACCCGGCGAGGACAGCGAAGGGCGAGCGGCGGGCATCCGTCGCTCTGCAGGGGCTCGCCACACTTTGGTTCAACACGGGCACCCTCTGCAATCTGACCTGCGACCACTGCTACATCGAATCGAGCCCGACGAACGACCGCCTTGTCTATCTCACGAAGGCGGATGTTGTCCCCTACCTCGACGAGATCGCGCGCGACGGATTGCCGACACGGGAGATCGGTTTCACGGGCGGCGAGCCGTTCATGAATCCTGACTTCATCGCGATCCTCGAAACGACGCTCGAACGCGGCTTCCGCACCCTCGTGCTCACGAACGCGATGCGTCCGATGATGAAAGTCGCAGATGCTCTTCGAGCCCTGAGGCAGCGCTTTGGCGAGATGCTGGTCGTCCGTGTCTCGATCGATCATTACACGGAGGCGCTCCACGAAATCGAGCGCGGCAAGAATAGCTGGAAGCCTGCCATCGGCGGTCTCGACTGGCTCGCCCGGAACGGCTTTGCACCCCGCATCGCCGGCCGCACTTTCTGGGGCGAGCCCGAGGCGGCCCTTCGCCGTGGCTACGCTCGTCTCTTGGCCGAGCGCGGCGTCGCTCTCGACGCGCAAGATCCGGAGCAGCTCGTCCTGTTCCCCGAGATGGACGCAACGCTCGACGTTCCGGAAATCACGACCGCGTGCTGGAGCATCCTCCATGTCGATCCTGCTTCGCTCATGTGCGCGAGCTCGCGCATGGTGGTAAAGCGCAAAGGCGAGGCGAACGCGGTCGTGATGCCCTGCACGCTCATCCCCTATGACGATCGCTTCGTCATGGGCGAAAGCCTGGCCGCGGCGGCCGACGAGGTGAAGCTCAACCATCCGCACTGCGCGCGGTTCTGCGTGCTCGGCGGCGGATCGTGCAGCCGCAGCACATGACAACGCTCGATAACGCCGTGCTCGATCTCGGCGCACTCGACGGCACGGTTCTCCTCTTCGGCGGACCCTCTGGCAACCGCGAGGCGACCGAGGCACTCCTCGCCGAAGCGGAGCGCCGTGCTGTACCGTGGCATCGCGTGATCTGCACGGGCGACGTCGCCGCCTACTGTGCCGACCCGCAGGATTGTGTCGACCTTCTGCGCGCGCGGAATATCGCGACAGTGATGGGCAATTGCGAGGAACAGCTCGCCGCCGACGCCGCCGATTGCGGTTGTGGATTCGGCGAGGGCAGTGCGTGCGAGACCCTCTCGGTCGCCTGGTACGATTATTGCCGCACGGCACTCGATCGCGATGCGAAACGGTGGATGGGATCGCTTCCCCGCCGCATCGATTTCACGCTCGGCGCCCGCCGCATGGCCGTCATTCACGGCGGCGTTTCGCGCATCAACCGCTTCGTCTTCGCCTCGACGCCGGATGCCGAGAAGATGGCGGAGCTCGATCTCGCCGCGAGCGACGGCGTGATCGGCGGTCATTGCGACATTCCGTTTTCATCCTTGATCGGCTCGGGTGCCAGCGCGCGGCTCTGGC
>DATDHA010000449.1:0-4737 GCA_036521815.1 Alphaproteobacteria bacterium
ACCCGCGGTTGCCCTTTCGGACAAATCGAACCAAGATATAAGCCGATTTTCGCATATGGCCAAGTTTCCGCGGCCGACGCGGCGGCACGGTCCAAAACGAGAAGAAACACCGACAGTCAGGAGTAGGGAGGATATGAAGCACGCAAGATTTGGCGCGATATTGCTCATATTGATCGCTGCATCGCCGATCCTCTCGGCCGCGAGCCGAGCCGAGGATACGCGCCCGCTAAGCCCCGCGCAGATTGCTCTTTTCGAGAGCAACCATCTGAGTGCCATCGACCATCCGGTGACGCTCGATTATGTATTTCGGCACGACGTCGAAGGGCCGCAGGGCTTTACCGACAAGGTCGAGATCGACGTGAACGAGGTTCGCCCGGACCGCAAGAAGGACATCTCCGTCAATTTTTTGACCGGCGACAGGCGCACTTATTTCCCGCCGGTGACCGGTTTCCAGGGTAATCCACTGCTGATGTATTTCTTGGAATTCGACGTCATCAATTTGGGGCGGGAAACAGGCGGGGCACCCGTGTTCTTTCGCAATCGCATTCGAGAGGCGTTCGTGGACGGTGCCGAGATGCATCCGATAAAGATCACCGTTGACGGCCATGAGGCCGATGCCACGGAGATTGCCATCCATCCCTTTGCGAAATTGACCCGGCCGGAAGTTGCGAGGTTCGTCGACAAGGCCTACTACTTCGTCCTTTCGAACGCTGTTCCGGGGACTCTCTATCAAATCCGAAGCGAAGTGCCGAAACAGGAGGGCGCACCCGCAGTGGTCGACTCGGTAACTTATTCTTCGCTAGCTAATCCTGGGGAACGCCAGTGAGTAGATTGCAATTGAGCGCCTTCCTGGCATTCGTGTTCGCCACCACCCTCGCTCCCGCCCCATATGCCGCAGCGCCGGTACCTGCGACGCCGAAGAACGATTATCCGACCTCGGCCCGCGCCGATTACGTTCTCGGCTGCATGGCCGCCAACGGCAACACGAGGGAATCGCTCTTCAAGTGCTCCTGTGCCGTCGACGTCATCGCGAGCCTGATGCCCTACGCGAACTACGAGGAGGTGGAGACGGCACTCAGCATGCAGCGGGGCGGCGGCGTCGGGGGGCGCGTCGGCGAATTCCAGGACCCGCCGGTCGTCAAGCAACTGCTCGAAGATTTGCGCCGTGCCCAGGCTGAAGCAAATCTGCAATGCTTTTAGCCAAACAGCTTCGGTCCTCGGGGAAGTCACCTTCGCGCCGCAACGCGCATCGAATACGTCAGTCGTATATTCCGCAATTGCATTTGTCGCGGGATTTGCCAGTGACGGCGACCGCGCCTGTGGCAACCGTTACCGTTCATTTTTTAGTGATGTTGAGGCGATTTTCCCTTGCCGCGATCGCGCCGGAAAGGGGGCTCGCTCAGGAAATTCCTGCTAGTTTCGGGACATAGCGGACGCAAACCCGCAAGACACCAACGCCTGCCGTGTCGTGAAATCGGTCTTGATGTTGTCGCAGGGGCGATCCATACTCAACGCGGAATTGGCGTGAGTTGGCAAGGAGCATGACGATGTGGCGGAAACCAAAGATTGTTGAAATCGCGGTGGGCATGGAAATCAATTGCTACGCCTGCGCCGAGATCGCTTAGTCGAATATCGGAATTTCGCAGCCGAGCCGGAGGGCCGTAGTGGTCCCTCGCGCTCGGCTGTTTTGTTTGACGGACGCCTTCCTCTAAAATCAGCCGCCGATCGGGGCGATTGGTTTCCCGGCACCGGGACGAGCCTTATTTCCAGGCTTTGATGGCGGCACGATGCTTCCCGGCCGCGTGCTGGGGCAAGGTTCCCAGTCCTGTCGGCAAGCCCCTCGCTCGGAGGTAAGAGCATGAGGACCCCGCTCGATCCGCACGCCCTGGAAAGTGCTCTGCGCGAGATCGGCGCCAAGCGATATCACGACAAGCACCCCTTCCACCGGCTTCTCCATGGCGGCAAGCTGAACCGGCGGCAAGTCCAGGCATGGGCGCTCAATCGCTACTATTATCAGAGTCGCATTCCGCTCAAAGACGCCGGCCTGATCGCGCGTGCCGAGGACCCCGATTTGAGGCGCGAATGGCGCCGACGCCTGGCCGACCACGATGGCGAGCAAGCAGGAGAGGGCGGCATCGCGCGTTGGCTTGCGCTTACGGAAGGGCTCGGGCTGGAGCGCGCCTACGTGACCTCGACCGCGGGCGTGCTGCCGGCCACCAAGTTCGCCGTCGACGCCTACGTGCGCTTCGTTCGGGAGCGCAGCCTGCTTGAGGCGGTCGCTTCGTCGCTGACCGAGCTTTTCTCGCCCAAGATCATTTCGGAGCGCGTGTCGGGCATGCTCGCCAGTTACGATTTCGTGACGCGCGATACCCTGAACTACTTCAACGCGCGCCTTACCCAGGCGCCAAGAGATTCGGACTTTGCGCTCGACTTCGTGAAGTGCGAAGCTCGCACGCCGGAGCAGCAGGAGGCCGTGCTCGCCGCCCTCATTTTCAAGTGCGATGTGCTCTGGGCGCAGCTCGACGCGCTCTATCACGCCTACGTCCAACCCGGCCACGTTCCGCCGGGCGCCTTCGGTCATGGGGATCCAGCGTGAGCGCGCGCGTCGAGATCGGGGGGGCGAGCGTGCCGCGCCTGCCGCAGCACGTGAAGCTTCGTTACGATGAGACGCGCAAGCAATGGGTCATCCTGGCGCCGGAGCGCGTGCTGGTGCCCGACGAGATTGCGCTTGAAATCTTGCGGCTGTGCGACGGTGTCGCCAGCGTCAGCACGATCGTCGACATGCTTGCCGCGAAGTTCGCGACGCCGCGCGCCGAGATCGCAGGCGACGTTCAAGAGATGCTCCAGGATCTTGCGGACAAGGGAATGGTGGTGGCATGAGGCGGCTTCGGCCATGAGCGCTCCAGGGGCACCTTTGGCCGTGCTGGCGGAACTGACGCACCGCTGCCCTCTGCAATGCCCTTATTGCTCGAACCCGCTCGAGCTTGAGCGGGCTGCTGGCGAACTCGATACCGCCTCGTGGCAGGCGGTCCTTGCCGAGGCCGCGGCCATGGGCGTGCTTCAGGTCCATTTTTCGGGCGGCGAGCCGACTGCGCGCAAGGACCTCGAAATCCTGGTCCGCCACGCCGCGGGACTTGGGCTTTACACCAATCTGATAACGTCCGGCGTGCTGCTCGATCCGGCGCGCATCGCAAGCCTCGCCGCGGCGGGCCTCGACCACGTCCAGCTCAGCTTCCAGGATTCTCGCGTCGATGGCGGCGATCGCATCGGCGGCTATGCGGGTGGCCACGAAAAGAAGGTCGCGGTGGCGCGGCAAGTGCGGGCAGCGAAGTTGCCGCTCACGATGAACGCGGTCGTGCACCGGCAGAACCTCGATCACCTCGGTGAGCTCATCGAAATGGCCCTCGCACTCGACGCCGCCCGGCTTGAGGTGGCGCACGTCCAGTATTACGGCTGGGCGCTCGTCAATCGCGCCGCCCTCATTCCGACGCGCGAGCAGCTCGAGCGTGCAACCGCAATTGTGGTCGAGGCGCGCGAGCGGCTCAAGGGCAGGCTCGTGATCGATTACGTCGTGCCGGACTACTACGCGAAGCGCCCCAAATCATGCATGGGCGGCTGGGGCCGCCAGTTTCTCAACGTAACACCAGCGGGCAAGGTCTTGCCCTGCCACGCGGCGGAAAGCATCGCCGGGATGCATTTCGAGAACGTCACCGAGCGCCCGCTCAAGGAGATCTGGCAGCACTCCTCCGCCTTCGAGCGGTTTCGTGGCACGGCCTGGATGCCAAACCCTTGCCGCACGTGCGAACGCCGGGAGATCGACTGGGGTGGGTGCCGGTGCCAGGCATTCGCCCTCACAGGAAATGCCGGAACCGTCGATCCCGCCTGCGGCCTGTCGCCCGACCATGACGCGCTTTTAGCACTCGCCAAAGTCGAAAGTGCCGCTCCCCCGCCACCCCTGCGTTATCGCCGCATTGGGGACGCCCCGAAGATGCCGCCCAAGCCGCTCTCTCGGCTGGGCGAACCCGTATAACACCCCGCACCGTCGATCGCACGAAGCGGGCGATTGCCAAGAAGCGGCCGGATCGGGCATTCTCCCTGGCTATGGAAACACGGTGGATGCTCGCCGACGCCTTACGGATCCATCAGCGGCCCATGCAACATGCGGGGTCGGCTTACCGGGTCTTCGTGCGCGACCTTGTGGTCACTTCCAGCATCGGCATATACGAATACGAACGTCAGAAGCCTCAGCAAGTGCGCGTCAATGCCCTGGTCACGATCGAGCACGACGCCGGCGACAATATGCATGCCGTGCTCAATTACGAGACGATCGTCGAAGCTGTGCGCGCCATCGCCGCCTCGGGTCACATCGAATTGGTCGAGATTTTCGCAACCCGCGTCATTGAGCGCTGCTTCGAAGACCCGCGGGTCATCGGCGTGTGGGTTTCGGTCGAGAAGCTCGACCCCTATCCGGAAGCTGAAAGTGTGGGCGTCGTCATGGAGCGGCATCGCCGGCATGCACCGCCGAACTCATGACGCTCGTTGTCAAGCTCGGCGGCAGCCTGGCCAAAGCCCGAACGCTCACGAATTGGCTTGAGGTGATCTCGCGCCACGGCTCCGGGCGGACGGTGGTTGTGCCCGGAGGTGGCGTGTTCGCCGACGCCGTTCGCGCCGCTCAAGCGTCCTATCGTTTTTCCAATCTTGCCGCTCACCGCATGGCGCTTCTCGCGATGGAACAGT
>DATDHA010000450.1:0-4376 GCA_036521815.1 Alphaproteobacteria bacterium
GTATGGGGCGGCTGCGGCGCGTGCGTGCCGGAACTCACGATCGACTCATGATTCCGGCGGGCACGCTTTCGCGATCGCCTCACGGCCTGGCGCCATGAAGCAAGCGCGCGTCGCCTGCCCGGTCACCGCATCCATATAGAGATACTCGTACTCGCCGTCCTCCAGCGCCCTGTGCCGTTGAATGACCGCCCACCATACCCACTTGCCTTGGGGTGCTGTGCTGTCGAAGAAAGCATCTTCCCCCAGGATGCCACCGTTTCCCCATTGCCAGCTTGGCTCCAGTTGCGGGAGGCCGATGTGGTACTTCGAGCCAACCAAGTACAACTGAATAGTCAATCGCCACGCCGCAGTGTCTCGAGGCAAAGCAAACGCGATCGTGGGGCTCGACATTGGCGGCCGGTTAAGGCGCCGAAGCGCCTCCTCGGGCGCGAGAATGTCGGAGGGTGCGGCCTTAGGCTTCGGATCCGGAAAACCGCCAAGGTCGGTGAGAAGCTGACCGGCAATTATGTGGCTATGTGAACCGTTCACAAAAGTGGTGGGCGTGGTGATGTGCACTACGAGGTCGCCCCAGTGGCCATCCGAGCCCGTGCGCACGTAATGAAAATCGGCCGCGTCGATGCGCAGCGTCACGCTGGCGAGGCTCACCTCGACCTCGTAGAGCTTGAAGTCGGGGCTAGCACGCGCCGCCACCGCATCCGCGCGCCGACACAAGCTTGTGAAATCGATCGGCTCATAGGCTGTGACCGGATCGCCGGACGAACCCTGGTTGTTGCTGCCCACCCCCGGTCCGGTCGCCGCGGCAGTGGCTGGTGCTGAGGTGGAAGAAGCCCCCGGATGTTCCTGGCTCGCATGCTGTTGCGCCGAGCACTCAGCACTTATCCCGCCTCCCTTGGAGGGGTTGCCCCAGCACGGGCTGCCATCGCTCGAGGGAGCACCCTGACCCGACGAGGCCGCCGCCTGAGCCACGACCCCGACAGCGCCCCCGCTACCCCCACCGCTACCCGTGGCTTGGGCCAGGGTCTGACCGACAGGGCCCGTGGTCTGCGCATAGTTATTCGCCGACGACGCGTTCTGGGTATTCCCGCCCAGCGGTTGAAAACCAAGCTTCTGGATACCTTTGTTGACGGCATCGAGGAAAGACGAACCCTCGCTCGGTTGGTCTTGTGCGGCAGGCGGCTGCTCTGGCGGGCTCGCTTCTTTGTGCTGCAGGGAATAGAGGAGAGCGGGCGAGGCTCGCCCGTCGACCGCCAGGTTATGCACCTGCTCGTATTGGCGGATGGCGGCCGCCGTCTTCGGGCCGTTGCGGCCGTCCGCCGGCCCCGGCTGGTAGCCCTGCTGCGCGAGCAGCGTCTGTATGGTGCGGAGCTGATCGCCCTCCTCGTGGCTCGCCGAAGCCGGCGGTGGCGCGGGGGCACTCGGCGTCGCTGCGGGCGTAGTGCAACCCGCGAGCGCGAGTGCCATCAACACCTGGATCGACAATTGATGATTTCGCATAACGCCCGCCCCTTGTCGCAGAGCTGTCGAGGTCGTAGAGCCGTCGAGCATGGCTGCGTGGGGATCGAAAGCTTGCGGAATTCGATCTCCATCAGCTTTTTATGAGATACTCGCGTATTTTGCGAACTCGACCCTGTCTAAAAAACCTTAAATTGCAAGAATATCTTTCGAAGCGCACCGAAGCCATGAGCTCAAAAATGGCGTCCTTTTACGGCCGACGCATGATCCCGCGATCCCGGAAGAAGGAGGCTCCGATCGGCACCTCGCCAAGGCTTGCCGCTCCGCGCTATAAGGTTGCCCCATGAATGGGCGCATACTTCTTGTCGGCGGCGGCAAGATGGGCGGGGCCATGCTGGCGGGCTGGCTCGCCCAGGGGCTTCCGCGCGACAACGTTGTGGTGATCGAGCCCGGCAGCGTGGCGAGCGCCCTTCGCAAGACCCATGGGGTCATCGTGCATGCAGCCCCCGAGGCCGTCGGTGATGGGTTCAAGCCGAGCGTCGTCGTCTTCGCCGTCAAGCCGCAGTTCATGGATGAGGCGGCACCGCATTATGCGAGCCATAGCGGACCCGGCACCGTTTTCCTCTCGATCGCCGCGGGCAAGACGATCGGCTATTTCCGCGCGAAACTCGGTGCGGGTGCGGCGATCGTGCGCGCGATGCCGAACACGCCGGCCGCGGTCGGGCGCGGCATGAGCGTGTGCTGTGCCGGAGCGGGCGTGTCGACGGCGCAGAGGGACCAATGCACCGAACTTCTCAAAGCCGTGGGCGACGTCGCCTGGGTCGATGACGAGGGCCTGATCGATGCCGTCACCGCGGTGTCGGGAGGCGGACCGGCCTATGTCTTCCTGCTCGTCGAATGCTTGACCGAAGCCGGCGTGAAGGCGGGCCTTCCGGCCGAGCTTTCCGCCCGCATCGCGCGCGCCACCGTGGCAGGCAGCGGGGAGCTCCTGCACCGCTCGTCGGAAGCGCCGGGTGTGCTGCGCGAGAACGTGACAAGTCCCGCCGGGACGACCCTCGAAGCGCTCAAGATCCTGATGGCGCCGGAAGGACTCCAGCCGCTCTTCGACAAGGCGATCGCGGCGGCCACGCGCCGCTCGCGCGAGCTTGCCGGCTGAGGCGAGGGATGCATTCGTCAGAACGCAGGCAATAGGGCCATGTCGAAACCACTCAGTCCAAGTGCCGCAAGGATCCAGGAGATGCTGCGCGCACGCGGCTTCACGAACGCGGTGATCGAGCGCGAGGAGACCACGCGAAGCTCCGCCGAGGCTGCCCTCGCCGTCGGCTGCACGGTTGCGCAGATCGCGAAATCGGTGATCTTCCGCGCCAAGGGCTCCGGCCGTCCGGTCCTTGTCGTGGCGAGCGGGCCCAACCGTGTCAATGAGAAGGTGATCGAGGCCGCGATCGGCGAGAGGCTCGGCAAGGCGGACGCCGATTATGTGCGCGAGCGGACCGGCTTCGTGATCGGTGGTGTCGCACCCATCGGCCACGCGCAGAAGCTCGAAATCTTCATTGACGAGGATTTGCTCCAGTTCGCCGAGATCTGGGCGGCGGCGGGAACGCCCAATGCGGTATTCAAGCTGACCCCGGACGAGCTGCAGCGCATGACGGGCGGCCGTGTGATCGGCATCAAATGACCCCGCATCTGCGCGGGCCCCACCTACCCCCTGGCACTGCCGTGAAAAAGCGCTACGTTAGGGGATGCATCGCAACGACATTCGAGAGGTGCCGCAATGGTAAAAGGAACGAGGTCCACGAGGCGATCGAAAGCCGGCGCCAAAGCAGGCAAGAGTGCGAGAGCAGCACGGCCGAGCGATCCGGCCGACCGCGTTATTGAGTGCGCCCTGACGCTCGCCGCCGAGCGGAGCTGGCGGCGCATCACGATGAGCGAGATCGCCGCCGCTTCGAAACTTTCGCTCGCGGAGCTGTTCGCGCTTTATCGCTCGAAGGAGGCGATCCTCTCGGCCTTCGTCCGCCGGATCGACCGTGAGGTGCTTGAGGGCGGCGCCGCCGACGGCGAGAGTGCGCGCGATCGCTTGTTCGACGTCCTGATGCGCCGCTTCGAGGCCCTCAATCCGCACAAGACGTCGCTCGAGGCGATCTTTCGGGATTGCGGCGTCGACCCGCTCGGCATGCTTTGCGGGGGATTGCGGCTCAGGCGTTCGATGGCATGGATGCTCGAAGCGGCGGGCATCCAAGGCAGCGGTCTTCTCGGCCGCGCGCGCGTGAAGGGGTTGGCGCTCGTTTACCTCGCGACCATGCGGGTATGGCTTGGCGATGACAGCGAGGATATGAGCCGCACGATGGCGGCCCTCGACAAGCGCCTGCGCCGGGCCGAAAGCGTTGCCAATCTCTGCAGCTCCTTGGGGCGCCGCCGGTTTGGCCGCGGGGAGGCGTCCGAGGCCCGTGCTGCGTGAGCGACGAGCGATGCTCGAGAGGCTAACAACTGCGTAGAGGCAAGTGCCGCCGCGCCGCTTGATCTCGCGCGTCGCAACCGCTCCCGCCCGTCATCGTACAAGCACCCGTCCTGCAATGGCCGAGAGTTTCCGCATGAGTGCGGGATCGCGCGCTTCGGGGGCCGTGATGATGGCGTTCTCGAGTGCCGTGTGACATCCGCTTGAGCAGCTTGCCTGCCGCGTGCCGAGGCCAGGTGTGACTGCGCGGATGAGGTCACGCGCCTTCTCGGCGTTCGCGTGCAGCACTTTCACGATGGCCTCGACGGACGCGTCTTCGTGATGGGGATGCCAGCAATCGAAGTCGGTCACCATCGCAACCGTCGCGTAGCAAAGCTCCGCCTCGCGGGCGAGCTTCGCCTCGGGCATGTTGGTCATGCCAATGACGTCGCAGCCCCAGCTCCGGTAAAGTTGAGACTCGGCCCGGCTTGAG
>DATDHA010000451.1:0-13839 GCA_036521815.1 Alphaproteobacteria bacterium
GAATGAGCTTCTCGATCTCCCGCCGCGTGAGCTGGCGATCGCCGCCAAGATTCGCAACGAGACTCTCGAGCGCTTCAGGGGCAATGGCGAGCCCCGCCTGCCGAATCATTTGCTCGACCAGTGCCGCGACATCCTCCTCGCTATCCGCATAGCAGGGAATGGCCGCAGCGTTCTTGGCACTCTCGAACAAGTTCCGCAATTTGGACCTTGCGGATAAATCGGCGGCATCGACGACGATGAGCGCGTCGCCGGCTGGATCGTCGAGAAACGCTTCGAAGACCGAGGCAATGCTGTCCGCGCCATCGCGCAGGCGGACGACGCGCCGTCCACCGATCATCGAGACCTGTGCAGCTTCATCGGCTAGGCGGGCCGGGTCGTCGCGCAGAATTGCCGGGCCGAGCTCGACGACGCGAAAGGGATCGTTCAGCTCCGGGACGACAGAGCGGCAGAGACGCTCGGCACGCTCGCGCACCAAACCCGCATCCGGTCCATAGACCAAAATCGCGCGCGCAGCAGGATCGGGCCGCGCAATGAAACCATCGATTCGCGACGCTTGAACCTTCATTGTCTGCTCAATCTCGCGTTAGCGCTCACGCCTGCCGAGGCTTGTGGGCGTCGTCGCTCCACGAACAGCCTGCGCCTCACGGTCAAACCACCACGTTGATGATGCGATTGGGAACCACGATGACGCGTCGCGCCGCACGGCCATCCATTGCCTTGACCACGGCGGGTAAAGCGAGTGCCACACGTTCCGCCTCGGCTTGAACCGCATCGCGGGGCAGCTCGACGGTCGCACGCAGTTTGCCGTTCACTTGCACCGCAATCGTGACCATTTCGTCGATCAGCAATACAGGATCGGCCACCGGCCAGGGCTCATCGACGAGCGGCGCTTCGTGATCCAACGCGGCCCAAAGTGCCTCGGCCAAGTGCGGCATCAGGGGACCGATCAGCCGCGCAATCGCATCGTAACCTTCTCGCCGGACCCAGGCCTGGCCTTCGCCCTGGCCGGTGAGTTCCGCCAAGGCGTTGCTCAACTCATGGACGCGCGCAACCGCTCGATTGAATCGAAATTGGTCGAGATCGTGGGTGACGCCGTCGATGGCCTTATGGATCGCACGCCGCACAGCTTGCTCGGTGTCGTCGAACCTCGCCGGGCGCGCCGCACCCGGGGGCGCCATCGCCGGCTTCGCTTGATGGACGGCGCGCCAGAGGCGATTGACGTAGCGCCAGGCGCCCTCGACACCTTCTGCCGTCCACTCCATGTCACGATCCGGTGGAGAATCCGATAGCATGAACCAGCGCGCCGTGTCCGCGCCATAGGTCATGATGATTTCGGTTGGGTCCACCGTGTTCTTGCGCGACTTGCTCATCTTCTCGGAGCGGCCGACGGTGACGGGCTGGGCTGTCGCGGCCTCGATCGCCGTACCTTGCTCGTTCCACGCAATCTCGGCGGGGGCGACCCAGCGTCCGTCAGCACTTCGATAGGTCTCGTGGCAGACCATGCCTTGGGTGAACAGCCCGGCAAAGGGCTCGTCGACCGAAACATAGCCGCTTCCGCGCATCGCCCGCATATAGAAGCGGGCGTAGAGGAGGTGGAGTATCGCGTGCTCGACGCCGCCAATATACTGATCGACGGGCAGCCAATAATCGACGGCTGTCCGATCGGTCGGGGCTTCAGCCTTAGGCGAGCAGAATCTCGCGAAGTACCAGGACGATTCGACGAACGTGTCGAAGGTGTCCGTTTCCCGCAGCGCGGGCCCGGCGCAAACCGGACATGTCACATGCTTCCAGCTCGGATGGTGCTCAAGGGGATTGCCGGGCTTGTCGAACGTGGCGTCTTCCGGCAGCGTGACAGGCAAGTCCTTCTCAGGGACAGGCACGGTGCCGCAGGCCGGGCAATTGATGACCGGGATCGGACAACCCCAGTAGCGCTGCCGAGATACGCCCCAATCCCTCAAGCGAAAATTCACCTCCCCGCGCCCGCGCCCAAGGGCCTCAAGGCGCGCCACGACCTTCTTCTTCGCGTCTTCGACTGTGAGCCCATCGAGAAACGCCGAGTTGGCCAAAACGCCATCGCCCGTATACGCCTCGAATCCGACGCTGAAACTCTTGGCGCCCTCGCCCACGGGAACGACGACTGTCCTCACGGGCAGGTTATACTTATGCGCAAAATCGAGATCGCGCTGATCGTGCGCGGGGCAACCGAAAATGGCACCAGTTCCATACTCCATGAGCACGAAGTTGGCGACGTAGACCGGGAGTTCCCAATCCTTCGCGAGCGGATGCAGCACCTTGAGCTGCGTCAGGTAGCCCTTCTTCTCGGCACTCTCGATCGAGGCCTCGCTCGTCCCGAGCCGTCGGCATTCCTCGATAAAGGCGCGCGCCTGCGCATCCCTCGATCCGATCGCCTCGGCGAGCGGATGATCCGCCGAGAGTGCGATGAAACTCGCGCCAAAGAGCGTATCCGGCCGGGTCGTATAGACTTCGATTGAGTCCTTGCTTCCCTTGATCCGGAATGTCACCCGAGCACCGGTCGAGCGACCAATCCAGTTCCGCTGCATGAGCCGGACCTTTTCCGGCCAGCGGGGCAGGCGATCGAGTTCCTCGAGAAGATCATCGGCAAAATGCGTGATCTTGAAGAACCATTGATTAAGCTTACGCCGCTCGACGAAAGCGCCGGAGCGCCATCCCCTGCCGTCGATCACCTGCTCGTTGGCTAGCACGGTCATGTCGATGGGGTCCCAATTGACCCACGACTCCTTGCGGTAAGCGAGGCCGGCCTTCAAGAAATCGAGGAACATACGTTGCTCATGCTTGTAATAGGCCGGGTCGCAGGTCGCGATTTCGCGGCTCCAATCGAGCGACAACCCCATGAGCTTGAGCTGTGCCCGCATCTGGTCGATGTTGGCGTGGGTCCATTTGGCGGGATGGATTTTCGCCTCGATCGCCGCGTTCTCGGCCGGCAATCCGAACGCATCCCATCCCATGGGATGCAGGACGTTAAAGCCACGGGCGCGCTTGAAGCGGGCGACAACGTCGCCCATCGTGTAATTGCGAACATGGCCCATATGAATGCGGCCTGAGGGGTAAGGAAACATCTCGAGGACGTAATATTTCGGCTTGGCCGGATCCTCGCGCGTCTCGAAGGATCGCCGCTCAGCCCATACCGCCTGCCACTTGGCCTCGGTGTCCTTGTGGTTGTAGCGCGACATGGCGTTCTCTAGGATTTAGCAACAGACGGACGTTCGGCGAAGTGCGCCGGGTTGTGCGACCCGGCAACCGGCTTCCTCAACCGCCCTCGCCAGTTCCGAGCGCTTGGCCGCGAAGTCTCTGCGCACGACCAAGGATCGTATCCTCAAGATCGGTCGCGGTCGCTGCGTCGGCAGGCACTTCCAGCCACTGCCCATCCGTCTGCTTCTGATGGAATACCGCCACCCGCACGGCGTCCGCCCGCAACTCGCGGCTGAGAATGTAGACGTTGAGCTTGAAGCGCTCCTGGGGCGCTTCGGGTGGCGCATACCAGTCCGTAATGATAACACCGCCAAACGGATCCGCCGACACAAGCGGCATGAACGATACGGTGTCGAGGGCTCCCTGCCAGAGGAAACGATTGACGCCGATGCGCTGGCCGATCGTGGTATCGACATCCTTGGCGAACGCCGGCAGGCTCGGCGTCTGCTGCGTTATGCGATCGCCGGAAATATCCGACTCGGCCGAGTCCGCAGGGGTCTCGCCCTTGGGGAGTTTCTTGGGTTCGAAAAGTGAACACGCACTTAGCGCCAGTGCCAGCACGATCACGGGCGCCGCCAGTCGCCATGCCGCAGTGAGGTGCCGGCGGCGCGTTCCATTGGCGAAACCTAATAGCATTCTGTTCAGCTCCATTCCGACCCCTGAATTCCGCGGCGCACTATACCCGTATCGCAGGCAGATTTCCTAGCAGTGTCATAGCACCAGGTGGCGCCGTGCCGAAGCGACCAAAATTATTGCCCGCCGCCCCAAATCAAAAATACGGGGCGCATTTTAGAACCTTGTGTTCCTTTACAACAGGCCCGCGCTTAGGCTACGCAGAGCGCATCTCGATCACGAGCGCAAAAGAACCGAGCCACCGCCAGCAAAGATGACGCATCTCGATCAACTCGAAAGCCTGAGCATCTACATTATCCGGGAGGCATTTGGCCGAATTTCACCACTGGCCATGCTTTGGTCTCTTGGCAAAGACTCGAACGTCATGGTCTGGCTGGCGAAAAAGGCGTTCTTCGGCCATGTGCCGTTTCCCGTGCTGCATATCGATACGGCCAGGAAATTTCCGGAAATGTATGCGTTCCGAGATCGCTATGCCAAAGAATGGGGCCTCGACTTTGTCATAGGCGACTGCCCGCCGCTCGAAGAGATGGACCCGACGCTGCCGCTGGCTGCCCGGTCCGCCGCGCGCAAGACAGCCGGACTCAAGAAGATGATGGCGGAAAAGGGCTTTGGCGGCATCTTCGCCGGAATACGCCGGGATGAGGAAGCAACCCGCGCCAAGGAGCGAGTATTCAGTCCTCGAGGCGAGGGCTCGCGCTGGGATTTCCGCAATCAGCCGCCCGAATTCTGGGGCCAGTTCATGACGGAAAACCCACCGGGAACGCATCTGCGCATCCATCCGATCCTCCATTGGACGGAGCTCGATGTCTGGCGCTACATCGAACGGGAAGGAATTCCCGCCGTGGAACTTTATTTTGCAAGGGGCGGCAGGCGCTATCGCTCGCTCGGCGACAAGGACATCACGCACCCCATCGCCAGTAACGCGGCCACCGTCGGCGAGATCATTGCCGAGCTCGAGACCACGCGCATCGCCGAACGCAGCGGCCGCGCCATGGACCATGAAGCCGAGGACTCGTTCGAGCGTTTGCGCGCCGACGGATATATGTGATGGCCAGCCGCCGGGAACTCAGGAAGCCGGAGGGGAGTGCCCGCGACCACCTGAGCGTCGTCATCGTCGGGCATGTCGACCATGGCAAGTCAACGCTCGTCGGCCGGCTGCTGCACGAGACGGGCTCGCTCCCCGAAGGCAAGCTCGAGGCCGTGGAGGCGATGTGCCGCCGGCGCGGCATGCCTTTCGAGTGGGCATTCGTGACCGACGCGTTTCAGGCGGAGCGGGATCAGGGCGTTACGATCGACGTCAGCCACATCCGCTTCAAGACGGCGGCGCGCCATTATCTGCTTCTCGATGCGCCGGGCCATCGGGAGTTCCTCAAGAACATGGTGACGGGAGCCACGTCGAGCGACGCGGCCCTTCTGGTCATCGACGCCGAGGAGGGTGTCAGGGAGCAATCGCGTCGGCACGGTTTCCTGCTCTCACTCATCGGTGTTCGCCAAGTCGTCGTCGCCGTCAACAAGATGGACCTCGTCGATTACGCGCAGGCACGATTCGCCAGCATCGAAGCCGACTACCGGGCTTATTTAGCAAGCATCGGCATCGTTCCGGCTCACGTCATTCCGGTCTCGGGGCGGATCGGTGCCAACCTCACCGCACGGCCCCGGGAAATGAGCTGGCACGCGGGGCCGACACTTCTTCAGGCACTCGAGGCCCTTCAGCCTTCCCCGGCTTTGCACGATCTGCCACTGCGCTTTCCCGTACAGGATGTCTACAAGTTCGACGCACGCCGCATCATCGCGGGCCGGATCGAGAGCGGTCGGCTCAGCGTGGGAGACACGCTGCTCTTCTCGCCCTCCAACAAGACAGCCAAGGTAAAGTCCATCGAAGGCTGGCATGTGCCGGGACCGATATTCGAGGCGAGTGCCGGACAATCGATCGGCATCACCCTCGACGATCAAACCTTCATCGAACGCGGCGAGGTGATCAGCCACGCGCTTAAGCCGCCCACGGAGACGAGCGTATTTCACGCGCGCCTGTTCTGGCTCGGCGACGCGCCGCTCCGCGCGGGCGCATCTTACACGCTCAAGCTCCATACGCTCGCAACTCCCGTCACGGTGCAAGAAATAGAGCGCGTGGTCGATCCCGCCGATCTTTCGGCGGCGAAATCGGACAAGGTCGAGCGCTTCGAGATGGCTGAGGTCATCTTGCGCACGCGCAGCCTCCTCGCCCTCGATCCTTTTCTCGACAATGTCGCGACCGGCCGCTTCGTGCTGTTCGATCGGTTTCTTCCAGTCGGTGGTGGGACGATCGGCATGCAGGGCTACCCGGACCAGCGCGAACTCGTCACCGTTCGATCGACCAACGTCACCGAGGTGGTGCATCGGGTGAGCCATACCGCGCGCGAGGCGCGTGCGGGTCATCGCGGCGCCGTGATCTGGCTGACGGGCTTGTCCGGTGCGGGCAAATCGACCCTCGCCATGGAGGTCGAGCGGCGCCTCTTCGCCAAGGGCTACAACGTCTATGTGCTCGATGGGGATAATGTGCGCCGCGGCCTCAACGCCAATCTTGGTTTTTCGGCCGACGATCGGGCGGAAAATATTCGCCGCGTGGGCGAAGTGGCGGCCCTCTTCGCGGACGCGGGCTTCGTTTGCATCACGGCGTTCATCTCGCCCTACCGTACCGACCGCGAGCGCGCACGTCATGCAGCTAGGGAAAAGTTTCACGAGATTCACGTGGACGCGGATTTGGCGGTATGCGAGCGGCGCGATCCGAAAGGTCTTTATGCCCGCGCACGCGCGGGTGAGATCAAAGATTTCACGGGCATCTCCGCACCCTATGAGGCGCCCGAATCGCCCGAGCTTGCCGTCCAAACAAGCGAGCGCAATGTCGACGACTGCGTCGCCGAAATCATCGCCTATATCGAACGAGTCCTGGCCTTTTCGCGCAACAGCAGATAGCGCCCTTGCGGCAGGTGTGTGATGACTGAAAGCACCCCGTCCCCCGCCGTCGATGTCCGGGCCAATCTCATTGCCGTCGAGGCGCGCATCGAAACGGCCCTTCGGATCGCGGGCCGTGCCGCCCGGTCCGTGACTCTCGTCGCCGTCACCAAGACCCATCCCGCCGCGCGCGTGCGCCCCGCACTTGAGGCGGGCCAGCGCGTCTTCGGCGAGAACCGTGTGCAGGAAGCAAAGACGAAATGGCCAGCGCTGAGGAAAGCGTTTCCGGACATCGAGCTTCATCTCGTCGGCGCGCTCCAGACGAATAAGGTCAAAGACGCCGTGGCGCTCTTCGACATGATCGAAACGGTCGACCGTCCCAAACTCGCCGCCGCCCTCGCGCGCGAAATGGCGGCGCAGAATCGGCGGCCGAATTGCCTGGTCGAAGTCAATATCGGCTCCGAACCCCAGAAGGCGGGCATAGCACCCGACGACGTGCCGGCCTTCACCGCCGCATGCCGCGAGGATTACAAGCTGCCGATCGTCGGCCTCATGTGCATCCCGCCCCACGGCCGCGCACCGGAATCCTTTTTCCGGAATCTCGCCGAGCTCGCGCGGCGTTGCGGCCTGCCGCTCGTCAGCATGGGCATGAGCGAAGATTTCGAGATCGCCGTGCGGATCGGCGCCACGCATGTGCGAGTCGGCACCGCGATCTTTGGCGCGCGCGGCTGATTCAGCCTAGAGAATGAACTTCGAAAGATCCGCGTTCTTGGCGAGATCGCCGACGTGCTTCTTCACGTAAGCCGAGTCGACCGTAATCGCCTGGCCGGCTGTGTCGGTCGCGGTGAAGCTGATCTCCTCGAGTAGGCGCTCCATTACCGTGTGAAGGCGCCGTGCACCGATGTTCTCGACCCCGCGGTTCACCTCCGCCGCGATATCGGCGATCTCGGCGACCGCATCCACCGTGAAGTCGAGCGCCACTTCCTCGGTCCCGAGCAGCGCCTTGTATTGCTTGATGAGACTATTCTCGGGCTCGGTCAGGATGCGGATGAAATCGTCGCGCCCGAGCGCCTTGAGTTCGACGCGGATCGGCAAGCGTCCCTGGAGCTCGGGCAACAGGTCCGAGGGCTTTGCCATATGAAACGCACCCGATGCGATGAAAAGCACGTGGTCGCTCTTGACCGCGCCGTGCTTGGTCGCCACGGTCGTGCCTTCGATCAGCGGAAGCAGATCGCGCTGCACGCCCTCGCGGCTTACATCGGCACCCGCACGATCGGAACGCGCCGTGATCTTGTCGATCTCGTCGAGGAAGACGATGCCGCCCTGCTCGACCGCGGTGATCGCCTCGCGCACGAGCTTGTCCTGATCGAGGAGCTTGTCGCTCTCCTCCGCCATCAGGACCTCATGGGATTCGGCGACGGTCATGCGCCGTGGCCGCACGTTGCCGCCGAACGCCTTGCCTAGGATCTCGTTGAGATTGAGCATACCCATCTGCGCGCCGGGCATGCCCGGAATTTCGAAGGTCGGCATTGTGCCCGCGCCGCTCGACTGGACTTGAACCTCGACCTCTTTGTCGTTGAGTTGGCCCTCGCGCAGCATCTTGCGGAATTTCTGCCGTGTCTCCTGGCTGGCATTTTCGCCGACCAGCGCGTTGAGCACGCGCTCCTCGGCCGCTAGCTCGGCGCGCGCCGACACTTCCTTGCGCCGGCGCTCCCGCGTCATTGCGATGGAAATCTCGACGAGGTCGCGCATGATCGACTCGACGTCCCGCCCGACATAGCCGATCTCGGTGAACTTGGTCGCCTCGACCTTGAGGAAAGGCGCTTGGGCGAGCCGCGCCAATCGCCGCGCAATCTCCGTCTTGCCGCAGCCGGTCGGCCCGATCATGAGGATATTCTTGGGCAGCACTTCCTCGCGCAATTCCTCGGAAAGCTGCTGGCGGCGCCAGCGATTGCGGAGTGCTATGGCAACGGCGCGTTTCGCATCCAGTTGACCGACGATATGCCGGTCGAGCTCGGAGACGATCTCGCGGGGCGTGAGGCTCGCACTTTCGGGTGTCGGCGGACGCGGGTTCATAAGCTCTCGATCGTGATGTTGCGATTCGTATAGATACATATATCGGCCGCGATTTCGAGCGCGCGCCGGGCGATCCGCTCGGCATCCATGTCGGCGCGATCGATGAGGGCGCGAGCGGCCGAGAGCGCATAAGCGCCGCCGGAGCCGATGCCGATAAGGCCGTCCTCGGGTTCGAGCACGTCACCGTTGCCCGAAAGGATAAGCGAGGATTTGACATCGGCCACCGCCATCATGGCCTCAAGACGGCGCAGGTAGCGATCGGTGCGCCAATCCTTGGCGAGCTCGACACAGGCGCGCGTGAGCTGGCCCGGATGCTGGTCGAGCTTTGCTTCGAGCCGCTCGAACAACGTGAACGCGTCGGCAGTGGCACCGGCGAAGCCGCCGATCACCGAGCCGTCGCCCAGGCGACGCACCTTCCGCGCATTCGATTTCAGCACTGTCTGGCCGAAGCTGACCTGACCGTCGCCCGCGATCACGACGCGCTCGCCCTTACGCACGCAGAGGATCGTCGTGCCGTGCCAAAGGCTCTTGTCGTCTTCGGCCATGAAACCTCGATGGATGCTGGAAGCCATGATGGGCAATCCCCGTCCATTTGGGTAATCCGAGGCACCCGGTCAAGGGCAGCACCTATGGGCAGAACGTTCAGCCGTCCTGATGGAGGCGCGCGAGGAGCGAGCGTAGGGCCGAGCGCGCGGTCTCCGGCTGCTGGCCGACGGCCTCAAGGAAACTCGAGCGGCTGACCGTTCGCACCGCAACTTCGTCGAGCGCGCGGACAGTAACGGACCGCGGCTGATCCAGCACCACGCCCATTTCGCCGAAGATTTCGCCTTCGCCCATGACGGTGACCTGGCGCACGCCGTCCGCTTCGTTCTTGAGGATTTCGACCCGTCCCTGTTTGATGAAATAAGCGAAGTCGCTCTTGTCGCCTTCGCGATAAATGATCTCGCCGGGCGCGAAATGACGCTCGGTCATGGCCATCGGCGTTTCCCCACCAAAAACGGGCTCTATCGGTCGGCCCGAACAGTTGTTTTGCCTGCCTTATCGCGTCTGGCCTTATCGCATCCCGCCCCCTTTTTGGTCAAACGCCCCGTAACGCCGGGTGAGCGCCAGCGCTCGCGCTGCCGAGGATTGTGCGCTAGGATCGGGTCTCGCGTCGTTTCACGAAATCGCGTTTCGAACGGCAGAGAAGAGCGCCTTGAGCGACAGAGTTGAGCGCCGCCCAATCGCCGCCCGGAAATGGAAAGTCTCCCAGCAGCTTGCAAATTGGTTTGGGCGGCGGGGCGTTGGCGCCGACGCGATTTCGCTTGCCGGAATGGCATCCGGCATGGGTGCCGGTGTTGCATTGCTCGCGACCGGCGAGTGGCCCGGCAGCGCCTTGGCGATGTGGCTCCTGGCTGCAATACTCGTGCAGCTTCGGCTGGCCGCGAACATGCTCGATGGCATGGTGGCACTCGCGACCGGCACGGCCTCGAAGCGCGGTGAGCTGTTCAACGAAATTCCGGACCGGGTCTCGGATTCGGCGGTGTTGATTGGCCTCGGCTATGCGAGTGGGGGGAATGTCGTGCTGGGATATGCCGCCGCCCTCGTCGCTCTGGCGACGGCCTATGTCCGGGCGGTCGGCAAGTACACGGCCGGCGTGCAAGAGTTCTGCGGCCCCATGGCAAAGCAGCAGCGCATGTTTCTGGTGACGCTCGCGGCACTTTACGGTGCCGTGATCGATCCGCGGCAGGCACCCATCGAAAGTCGGCTTGGGTCGACACCCGTGGCGATCACCCTGTTCCTGATCATTGTCGGAGGCATCGTCACGATCGCACGCCGCCTTCGGCGAATCGATGCGGCACTCGGTGGTACATCGTGATCGGGGAACGGCTATGGGGCTGGCGGCATGCCTTCGATAGCCCGATTACACCGTGGCTCGTGTTCGCCATCGTATCAGCCCTGGCATTGGCGGTGTGCGTCATCGCCGCGCTGAGCTCTGTCAAGGCGATCAAGGCGCCGCTGCGACGCGAGCTTTGGCTGCGCACGGTGTCGTGGTTTGCGATCGTGCTGTTGATCGTCGCTCCCGTCTTGTTGGGCGCACTCTGGACAATCGCGGCATTTTGTCTGCTTGGGCTTCTCTGCTTTGGCGAATACGCCCGTGCCACGGGGCTTTTCCGCGCGCGCTCGATCAGCGCCTGCGTCGTCCTGGGGATCATCGTTCTCAATTTTGCGGTGCTCGATCATTGGTATGCGCTCTTCTCGGCACTGTTTCCCCTGACAGTCGGCGTCATCGCCGTGGTCTCGATTCCCGCCGACCGGCCGCAGGGCTACATACAGCGAGTAGCACTCGGGATTTTTGGATTCCTCCTGTTTGGCGGCGCCCTCTCGCATCTCGGCTATATGGCGAACGACTCGAACTATCGCCCGGTTGTCCTGATGCTGCTTATCGCGGTCGGTCTCAACGACGTCGCGGCCTACGTCATTGGCAAATCGCTTGGCGGGCCGAAGCTTCTTCCAAACACCAGCCCCAAGAAAACGATCTCAGGATCGATCGGCGCCCTCTTTGTCACGACGGGATTCGTATTGATCGTCGCCGATCCGGTCTTTGCCGGCACGGCGATGGCAGGGCCGTGGCACAGGCTTGGGCTCGGCGTCATCGTCAGCATCGCGGGTCAACTTGGCGATCTGATGCTATCGTCGATCAAGCGCGACATTGGCATCAAGGACACGGGGGCGGTAATTCCCGGTCATGGCGGCTTCCTCGATCGCGCCAATAGCCTTCTCCTGGTGGCCCCCTCGGCGTTCCACTACATCGGCTATTTCGTCGGCTTCGGTCTCGACCAGCCGACGCGGATCATCGCCGGGAGCTAGCGACAATGGAGCCCTGGAAATTCGACACCGCCACCGATTTTGGCCTCTCGCCTCGGGCGCGGCTTTCCAGCTTGAGGCGCGAGGAAGGGCTGTTCGGCGGCATTGTCCACCTGGCATGGTCGCTTTTGAGCCGCGCCTATCTCAAAGCCGCACATCGCGTGCGCGTTGTGGGCCGTGAGCATCTGCCGAAATCGGCGTCCTACGTTCTCGTCGCGAATCACACGAGCCACCTCGATGCGATCGTGCTGAGTAGCTGCGTTCCGATCAGCCAGTGCAATCGCATTTTCCCCATCGCCGCGGGCGATGCTTTCTTCGACAATCTGCCGGCCTCGATCTTTGCAGCCCTGGCGCTGAACGCGCTGCCGCTCTGGCGGCGCAAAGTCGGCACAGCCGATCTCGCCCTGTTGCGCGCGCGCCTTGGCGCGGGGCAAACGATCTACATACTCTTTCCGGAGGGTACCCGCGCCCGTGACGGTGTGCTCGCACCGTTCAAGGGGGGACTCGGCCGGCTGGTCGCCGAAACCTCGATCCCGGTGATTCCCTGTCACATCGATGGCGCATTCGAAGCGTTATCGCCGCAGCGCCGATTGCCGCGTCTTTGCCGTATCGTGGTTACGATCGGCGCACCCCTCCTGTTCACCGCATTTTCCGACGAGAAAAAGGAGTGGCTGGAGATAGCCCGCGCAACCGAGCGCGCGGTTCGCAGCCTTGCCGGCCAGGCTGCCGGCACCGCGTAATTCGCCGATCGGCATGCGCAGGTGCCGACGCATGCTGGCAGGTTATTGGAGTTCCTGCTAAAAGGGCGCCATCGTCATGGAGCGGACCATGCGCAAAGCGACCATCGGACGCAAGACGCGGGAGACCGATATCACGGCAAGCGTCGATCTCGACGGCTCCGGCCGCTACGAGGTGTCGACCGGAATCGGCTTTCTCGACCATATGCTGGAACAATTGTCGCGGCACAGCCTGATCGATTTGAGCCTGCGCGCGAAGGGGGATCTCCATATCGATTACCACCACACCACCGAGGACACAGGAATCGTCATCGGCCAGGCCGTGTCCAAGGCGCTCGGCGAGCGCAAGGGCATCGTCCGCTATGGTGCTGCCCTCATTCCGATGGATGAGACGCTGACGCGCGTGGCGATCGACGTGTCGAACCGTCCCTACCTCATCTGGAAGGTGGCGTTCACGCGCCCGAAGCTCGGTGACTTCGACACGGAGCTTTTCAAGGAATGGTTCCAGGCCTTCGCTCAACATGCCGGGGCGACCCTGCACATCGAAAATCTTTATGGCGACAACAGCCACCACATCGTCGAGTCCTGCTACAAGGGCCTGGCGCGCGCGCTGCGACACGCGATCGAGATCGATCCGCGTCAAGTGGACGCGGTGCCGTCGACGAAAGGCAGACTGTGAGCGCCCTCGTCTGCTAAACGTCCAACTTTCGGGTCACGAAAACACGGCAGGTAGGACGCAATGAGCGTCGTCGTCGTAAATTACGGCTCCGGCAATCTGCGCTCGGCAGCGAAGGCGGTCGAGCGCGCCGCGGCGCAGGTTTCTTCCCGGCTCGTCGTCCGGGTCGCATCGGACGCGCAAGCGGTCTTCGAGGCCGAGCGGATCGTGCTGCCTGGCCAGGGTGCGTTCGGCGAATGCGCGGCCGGGGTTGCGAAGGTACCGGGTCTGCGCGAGGCGCTCGAGGAAGCCGTCATCGAAAGGGGCCGCCCGTTCCTCGGCATCTGCGTCGGCATGCAGTTGATGGCGACCCGGGGGCTCGAGCACGGGACTCATCGAGGATTCGGCTGGATTCCGGGCGACATCGTGCGCATGACGCCGCGCGATCCCAAGCTCAAGATTCCCCATATGGGCTGGAACGATCTGATCGTCGAACGCTGCCACCCGGCACTCGAGGAGATTCCGAGCGGCGCCGACGTCTATTTCGTCCACAGCTACGCGCTCCATGGCGGCGATCCCGCCGACATTCTGGCGCGCGTCGAATACGGCGAGTCCTATCCGGCGATGATCGGTCGCGACAACATGATCGGCACGCAGTTCCATCCCGACAAGAGCCAGGCGACCGGCATCCGCCTGATCGCGAATTTCCTGCGCTGGCGGCCATGATCC
>DATDHA010000452.1:0-3247 GCA_036521815.1 Alphaproteobacteria bacterium
TGTCCCTCGAGAACGGCCTGGTGCTCGCCGCGACGGGTGCCAAGGGCATGCCGCTCGTCGTCGAAATCAGCGTCGCCTTCTCGGTCCTGATCGCCTTCATCGTCATCGGCATCTTTCTCTTCCGCATCCGCGAGCGATTCGATACCGTCGACGTCGGCGCGCTCGACCAGTTCCGAGGAGAGCGCCGATGATCTCGTCGCTCCTCGGACGTGCCGACTTGGTGGTGCTGATCCCGCTTTGCGCCGCCGCCGTGCTTGCGCTCCTGCCGGGCTACCGAGTGGCGGCATATGTCAACGTCGCGGCTGCGTTCCTGACGCTGCTGGCCGCCACGTCGCTCCTGTTCGCGGCACATCCGGCGCCGAACCATTACCTGCTCGTCGACGATCTGAACGCCGTGTTCATCGCCCTCAATACACTCGTCGGCTTCACGACGAGCGTTTTCAGCGCAAGCTACGTCGGCCACGAGCTGGAGACCGGCCGCCTCACGCCGGCCTATCTGCGCTTTTACCACGCCATGTATCAGATTCTGATGTTCGCCATGAACCTCGCACTGGCCGCGAACAATATCGGACTGATGTGGGTCGCTGTCGAAATCGCCACGCTGACGACCGTGATGATGGTTGGACTCTACCGCACCCACGAAGCGCTCGAGGCGGCGTGGAAGTACTTCATACTGGGCAGCGTCGGCATCGCACTCGCACTCTTCGGCACCATACTCGTCTACGTCGCAGCACAGCCGGTGATCGGCGAAGGTGTCGAATCGATGGTCTGGACAGTTCTCATCGGCCGTGCTGCGGCCCTCGACCCAGCGCTGCTGGACGTCGCGTTCATCTTCCTTCTCCTCGGCTACGGTACGAAGGTCGGCCTCGTCCCGCTCCATGCCTGGCTGCCCGACGCCCACGCCGAAGGCCCTACGCCGATCTCCGCGGTGCTCTCGGGGCTTCTTCTCAACGTGGCCCTTTACGCAGTCCTGCGCTTCAAGATGCTGTTGGCGGCGAATGCCAGGGCGGTAGCGCCCGGCCCGCTCATGGTGACGCTCGGCCTCGTCACGATCGTCTTCGCGGCGTTCATGCTCTACCGCCGCCGCGACATCAAGCGGCTCTTCGCCTATTCGTCGATCGAGCATATGGGCATCGCCGTGTTCGCGTTCGGGATGGGCGGTCCGTTGGCGAATTTCGCCGGCCTCCTGCACATGACCATGCACAGCCTCGCTAAATCCGGCATCTTCTTTGCCGTCGGCCATATCGCGCAATGCAAGGGCACGCCACGGATTGGCGAGATCGGCGGCCTTACCGAGAGCCACCCGTGGCTCGGTTGGAGTCTGGTTCTTGGTGTCGTGGCGATCGCTGGATTGCCGCCATTCGGCATCTTCATGAGCGAATTTCTCGTCGTAAGCTCGACGTTCGCACGGGCACCTCTCCTTGCCATCGTGCTCGTCGCCGGCCTGCTGGCTGGGCTCGGCGCACTGCTATTGCAACTGAACGGCCTAGCCTTCGGCGAGCCGCGCGGGGGAAGTGCGCCCATCAGAGGCTCCCGCGCGCCGCTCTTTGCGCATCTCGCCTTGGTCTTCGCGGCCGGCATCTACCTGCCGCCGCACTTGGCGAGCTGGTTCCAGCACGTATCGAATCTCCTGGGGTAAAGACAGGGGGTGAAGACAGGACACATGACGACGCTCGGCGAACTGATTGGAAGGGGAAGGCGGATCGAAGCGCATCGGCCCATGGCGCGTGCCGTCGTCGATATAGCGGCATGGCGACTGGTCGCGGAAACGCTCCGCGACGGGCGCTTGACCCTTCTTGGCCTCTGGGGTGAGCGGGGTGCGGTGCATATGGCCTTGCTCGACGAAGGGCACCGCGAGATCGCCGTGGTGAGCCTGGAGTGCCCAGACGGTAGCTTCCCATCGGTTGGTGCCGCACATCCGCCGGCAATCCGCCTCGAGCGCGCGATCAAGGACCTGTTCGGCCTCGAGCCCGCGAATGCACCGGACGCGCGGCCCTGGCTCGACCATGGAAGCTGGGGGTTGCGCCACCCGCTCGGCGAGGTGCGAAGCCTGGGCGGTGCCGGTACCCGCTACGCCTTTCTCCCAGCCGAGGGCGAGAGCCTCCATCAAATTCCCGTTGGCCCGGTCCACGCCGGCATCATCGAGCCCGGACATTTTCGCTTCACCGCCGGCGGCGAGACCGTCGTACGGCTGGAGCAGCGCCTGGGCTACGTGCATAAGGGTATTGAAAAGCTGATGGAAGGCTGCGATGTCGACCGCGCCGCCAAGCTTGCCGGTCGGACCTCTGGCGACAGCACTGTTGCCTATGGGATCGCGTTCGCGCGCGCGATAGAAGCGGCACTCGGCATCGATGTACCGCCGCGCGCGGTGTGGTTGCGGACACTCATGGCGGAGCTCGAACGGATCGCCAACCATTTCGGTGACGTGGGTGCCATTTGCAACGATGCCGCGTTCGCGCTGATGCATGCCCATTGCGCCGTGCTGCGCGAACGCGTGTTGCGCGCCGCGGACGCAGGATTTGGCCATCGGCTGATGCGCGACTGCGTTGTCCCCGGCGGTGTTTCCGTCGATCCGGGCAAGAGCGGCGTCGAAGCGATCCATGCGCTCGTTGCAGACGCGGAGCGGGATTTTCCCCCGCTCGTAGCACTTTACGACAATACGACGTCGCTCCAGGACCGGACCGTCGGCACCGGCATATTGGTGCCCGAACTTGCGAGACGATTTGGCGCTGGAGGCTATGTCGGGCGGGCATCGGGCCGCGCTTTCGATGCGCGCCGCACCCCGGGATATCCGCCCTATGATCAGTTGAGGTTCGATGTGCCGACCCTGACGGCAGGCGATGTCGACGCGCGCGTCCGGATTCGCATCCTCGAAATCGGGCAGAGCCTGGATTTGATCGCTCAAATTCTCGAACGCTTGCCCGCGGGACCGGTGAGTGCTGCTTTACCGGCCGTCGGTTCCGGCGAAGTGTGCGAGGGTGCCGCACTCGTCGAGGGATTTCGCGGCGATATTCTTCTATGGGTGCGCCTCGGGTCGGGCGGCACGGTCGGGCGCTGCCATCTGCGTGACCCTTCGTGGTTTCAATGGCCGCTACTCGAGGCGGCGATCGAAGGCAATATCGTGGCGGATTTTCCGCTCTGCAATAAGTCGTTCAATTGTTCCTATTCCGGCCACGATCTCTGAAGGCGTCTGGTCATGCGAAAGCACCTGTTCGAAGGAATAACACGGCCCCCGCTCACGGAGGCA
>DATDHA010000453.1:0-9551 GCA_036521815.1 Alphaproteobacteria bacterium
GCATTTCCGCCTTGAGCAAAAGGTCCACACCGCACTCGAGTGCCGTCAAGCCCAGGACCGCCGGGGTCGAGCAGACGTTGCGCGCGATCCCCGGTGCGGGGCGGTAATGGGTCTCGAACGCGAACGGATCGCTGTGGCCGAGCCATCCGGAAAGGGGTTGCTGCACTTTTTCCTGAAGGCGGTTGGCGACGTAAAGAAAAGCCGGCGCACCCGGCCCGCCGTTCAGGTATTTGTAGCCGCAGCCGACCGCGAAATCGGCACCGCACGCATCGAGTGCCACGGGGACGGCACCCGCACTGTGGCAAAGATCCCAAAGGATGAGCGCACCTTTCCGGTGGGTGCTGTCGGTGATGCCCGCCATGTCGTGAATTTCGGCCGTCTTGAAATCGACATGCGTGATTGTCACGAGCGCGGTATCGCCGTCGATCGCGTCCGCGATCTCATGACGCCCGACGAGACGAAGGCGATAGCCCTGGCCGAGGAGCTGTACGAGCCCTTGGGCCATATAGAGGTCGGTCGGGAAGTTGCTATCGGTCGAGAGAATCGTCTTGCGGCCGGGCGCCATACGAACCGCGGCCGCGAAGAGCTTGAAGAGGTTGATCGACGTTGTATCGATCGCGACGGTTTGACCGGACCCGGCCCCGATCAGCTTCGCGATCTTGTCGCCGATCCGGTATGGAAGCTGCATCCAGCCGTGCTGGCGCCAGCCCTTGATCAGGTCCTTGCCCCACTGCTCCCCGATCGTCGCGGCGACGCGCGCCGATGTCGCCTTGGGCAGGGCGCCGAGCGAATTGCCATCGAGATAAAGGATGCCCTTCGGAATCTCGTACTCGTTTCGCAATCCCGCGAGCGGGTCTTCACGGTCGAGCGCTTCGAGGGTAGCGCGGGTGAGCGAGGGTGCTGCGATCATCGCGGGAGGCTCCTCAAGATGGCGCGGACCGGTGCTGCATCGAGATTGGCAAGCTTCAAGGGCAGCGCAATAAGCTCGTAGTCGCCGGGGGGAACTTCGTCAAGCACGAGACCTTCGAGGATCGCCATGCCGGCACGGCGGACGGCCTTGTGCGCGTCCATCGTCTTCGACTCCTGCGGATCGAGCGAGGGGGTGTCGACCCCGATAAGGCGCACCCCGCGTGCGGCGCAAAGTGCGATCGTCTCGGCCGCAACCGCCGGAAAGCTCGAGTCCCAGCGCTCGCGCGGAGCCGTCTCGTAGGTCCGGATCAGGAGCCGCGCGACAGTCCCCTTCAGATGACGCTCGACGTGATCGGGCCGAACGATCGGGCGGATGCCGGAAAGGTCGATCACCCGGCATGGCCCGAGGTAAGGCTCGAGCGATACCAAACCCGCCGGCTCTCCCGCCGCATCGTAGTGGAGGGGTGCGTCGGCGTGCGCACCGGTATGAGTCGACATCGTGAATTTGGCGACATTGACCGGGCACGTCGCGTCGAGATGCCAGGTCCGCGCCTCCTCATAGGCCGTATCGCCCGGCCATACGGGAATCCCCGGTCGGATCGGCGGGCTGATGTCCCAAAGCGTCATGCGTGGACGTCCGTGGCCGAATTGAGTGCCCACAGTCCGCTGCAATCAGAGAGTGGATGGGCCAATGAGTCAACCCACCGAATGCCATATGGAGGTGCCGCTGGCTCGATCTTTTCGCTCCCCACATGCGCCGCTATCGCGCGCACGCTAAACTTCCAACGACGGCACGTGACCATACGCCCGATGCTTAAAGCGCTGACGAGAACGGTACTCGATCGCCTTCGGCGGAGACGCAGTGTTCTCGGGCCATCCATTTCCATTGGTGAGTGCGGGATCGTCATTCAATCGGTACCGGAAAGCGTTAAGCCAATCCGCCGGGAGGTTCCCTGGCACGCGATCTCCCGCATCATGGTCTTCAAGCGCGACCTTTACGTGCATGATTTGATTTGCATGCTGATAGAGGTTCCCGGCGATGGCGTGGTCGAGGTCAACGAGGACATGGAGGGGTGGAAAAAATTGGCTGCTGACTTGCCGCGCTATCTGCCGTCCGCGATGCCGCAGGCGGTGTGGTTTTCGAAGGTTGCCTTCCCGGCATTTAAAATCTCGCCGGTCATGATATATCTCGGCAAGCAGGCTAAAAAAACCAGGGCCTGTTGTAATTCATGGCCAAATCTTCGATCCTAATTCGCATCGCCTGGATCGCCGGGCGCGGTGGCTATATAGCTCGGCAGAAAGCCGGCAATACCAAATCGCAGGGGAGGGTGAGGCTATGCGTCGTATTGGATTGCGTTTCACAATTGCGCTGGGTGCGAGCATCATCGCCATCGCGGCATCGTTGCCGCGAGCCTCGGCCGAGATCGCGGTATCCTCGAACGACAGCCACACCATACTCGTCGACGGCGTGCAGGTTCCACCCAAGGATCTGAAGCCGGACACGGTGTCGATCATCGACCTCCGCGGCTATCCGCCTAAGGTGATCGGCACGCTCGAAGTCCCGGGGAGCGTGGTCGGCCCGCCCATGGCGGTGGCTGTGGCCTCCGACGAGAGCTATGCGATCGTGACCTCGGCGACGAAAGTCGATCCGGCGGATGTGAGCAAGATCGTGCCGGACGACCGCGTCTCGGTGATCGACCTCAGGGCCTCTCCGCCCAGAGTCATGCAGCAGACCACAGCGGGTGCGGGTGCGACCGTCGTCTCATTCTCGCCGGACGGCACGCTCGCACTCGTGGCGAACCGCGCCGAAGGTACCGTGTCGATGTACGCGATCAAGGACAAGACGCTCGAAAGCCTCGGCAAGCTCGACCTCGGCAATCCGAAGGCGGGTCCAAGCGGGGTCATGTTTACGCCCGACGGCAAGACCGCACTTCTCAGCCGCGACGGCGACAGCATGGTGTCGGTCCTGCATATCGACGGCGCCAAGGTGTCGATCGATCCGCGCCCGATCACGACGGCCTACCGCCCCTATACCCTCGACATAAACCGCGCGGGCACGCTCGCTGCCGTTTCGAACGTGGGGCGGGGCGACGGCGATGTCGATACGGTCAGCCTCATCGATCTCACGCAAACGCCCTTCCGCACGGTCGAGACCTTCTCCGTGGCGGGCTCGCCCGAAGGGCTCAAATTCTCGCCCGACGGCAGGTATCTCGCGGTTGGCTGCCAGGATGGCACGACCAAACCGAAGACCAACGTCTTTTATCATGAGCACGGCAAGTTCATCCTTCTTGCCGTCGACGGCCACACGCTCAAGAAGGTCGCCGAAGCGCCCATCGGTCATTGGTCGCAGGGGATCGCCTTCTCGCGCGACGGCAAGACGATCCTGGTCCAGAACATGGTGGAGCGGAACATCTCGGTCTTTCGCTGGGAGGACGGCAAGCTCAAGGCGGGTACCCCAATCGACGTCGGCAGCGGGCCCGCCGCGATCCGCACGCCCTGGCCGTAATCGCGCCGGGTCCGCAGCCACTGTGGCCGCGCGACCGAGAGCCTCCTGCGCTCGGGGGCCGCTTTCGGCCGAAAAAGGGCGCTCGGCACCCGGCCGACGGCTGGCAACGCCGTGAATCCGCCATGAATCCGTTGGCATCGTTCGGCACAACGATATAATTCGATGTTCTTCAATGACGTCGAGAGCGGTTCATGGCCGATTTTCCGAGGCGAACGCTTGAGGAGTGGGAGACGGCCGTGGCCGACGAGCTCAAGGGCGCTCGATCGGAAAGCCTCGCCTGGGATACGCCGGAGGGCATCAAGGTCAAGCCGCTCTACACGGCCGCCGATCTCGAAGGGCTCGAACAGGTCGACACGCTGCCGGGCTTCCCACCCTATCTGCGCGGCCCGCGCGCCACCATGTACGCGAACCGGCCCTGGACGGTGCGTCAATATGGCGGCTTCTCGACCGCCGAGGAGACCAACCGCTTCTTCAAGCGCAATCTCGCCGCCGGGCAGACCGGGCTTTCCGTTGCCTTCGATCTTGCGACCCACCGGGGCTACGACTCCGACCATGCGCGCGTGATCGGCGACGTCGGCAAGGCCGGTGTCGCGATCGACTCCGTCGAGGACATGAAAATCCTCTTCCGCGACATCCCGCTCGACAAGGTCAGCGTGTCGATGACGATGAACGGTGCTGTCCTTCCGGTCCTCGCTTCCTTCATCGTGGCGGGCGAGGAGCAGGGGGTCGAGCGCGCCAAGCTCTCCGGCACCATCCAGAACGACATTCTCAAGGAATTCATGGTGCGCAATACCTACATCTATCCGCCCGGGCCAAGCATGCGGATCGTCGCCGACATCATCGAGTACACGGCGCGGCATATGCCGAAATTCAATTCGATCTCGATCTCCGGTTATCACATGCAGGAGGCGGGGGCGACGGCGGTGCAGGAGCTTGCTTTCACGCTCGCCGACGGGCTCGAATACGTGCGGGCGGCACTCTCGCGCAAGCTCAATATCGACGAATTTGCGCCACGCCTCTCCTTCTTCTTCGCGATCGGCATGAACTTCTTCATGGAAATCGCGAAGCTGCGCGCAGCGCGGCTTCTGTGGGTCCGCCTGATGGCGCCCTTCAATCCGAAGAACCCCGTCAGCCTGGCGCTGCGGACCCACTGTCAGACCTCGGGCGTGAGCCTCACGGAGCAGGACCCCTACAACAACGTCGTGCGCACGACGATCGAGGCGATGGCGGCGATCCTCGGCGGCACGCAATCGCTTCACACCAACGCCTTCGACGAGGCGCTGGCGCTGCCGACGCCGGCTTCCGCGCGCATCGCGCGCAACACCCAGCTCATCATCCGCGACGAGAGCGGCATTCCCAAGGTGATCGATCCCTTGGGCGGGAGCTATTACGTCGAGCATCTGACGGCGAGCGTTGCCGACGCCGCATGGCGGCTCATCCAGGAGGTCGAGGAAATCGGCGGCATGACCAAGGCGGTCGAAAGCGGGATGCCCAAGCTCAGGATCGAGGAGGCGGCGGCACGCCGCCAGGCGCGCATCGATCTCGGCGAGGAGGTCATCGTCGGGGTCAACAAGTTCCAGCCCGAGGCGCAAACCCACGTCGACGTGCTCGACATCGACAACACGAAGGTGCGGGAGGGCCAGATCGAGCGGCTGCGGACGGTGCGCCGGAGCCGCGACGAGAGCCGCTGCAGGGCGGCACTCGAAGCGCTTGCCGAAGCCGCCGAAAAAAAGACCGGCAATCTCCTGGCACTCTCGATCGAGGCGGCACGCGCGCGCGCCACGGTCGGGGAGATATCGGACGCGCTCGAGCGCGTCTTTACGCGCCACCGCGCCGTGATCCGCTCGATTTCCGGTGTCTACGGTCAAGCCTATGAAGGGGACGAGGGCTTCAAGCGCGTCCAAGCCGAGGTCGAGGCTTTCGCCAAGGAAATGGGACGCCGGCCGCGCCTTCTCGTGGTCAAGCTCGGCCAGGACGGACATGACCGGGGTGCAAAGGTCATCGCGACGGCATTCGCGGATCTGGGCTTCGACGTCGATATCGGCCCGCTCTTCCAGACGCCCGAGGAAGCGGCCCGACAGGCGATCGACAACGATGTGCACGTGGTCGGTGTGTCGAGCCAAGCGGCGGGGCACAAGACCCTCGTGCCGGCGCTGATCGATTCGCTCAGGGCGCAAGGGGCCGACGACATCGTCGTCGTGTGCGGTGGTGTCGTCCCGCCCCAGGATTACGACTTTCTTCTCGGGAAGGGCGTTTCGGCGATCTACGGTCCAGGCACCAATATCCCGCTCGCGGCGAGCGAGGTGCTTTCCTTGATACGGCGGCAACGAAAGGCGGCATGACTCGTTGACAGAGCGCGCAGGCGAAGCTCTCCGGGGAGACGCGACCCCGCCACTCATGGAGCGGCGCGATCTCGTGGCCTTGCGCAAAAGCCCGACACCTGCGGACGCCGAAGACGGTCGCGCGCGTCTTCTTCTTCTGGCACTTGGCGCCATCCTCACCACCACCTGGCTCGGGGCCTGCACGGCCTATCTCGCGGTCGAAATCGGTTGGGCTCGGCTCGCTGCCCTTTTGCCGCATGAGCTTGGGGCGATCGTCGCCGGCGTCTTTGCACCACTCGCCTTTCTCTGGTTGCTCCTCGCATATCTCGTGCGCGGGCGCGATCAGCGTGCCGAAGCGCGCATGCTCGCCCGATATCTCCAGGATTTGACCTATCCTGCCGAGGGCGCCGCCGCGCGCGTGCGCGAGATCACCGCCGCCCTCAAGAGCCAGGCGGACGAGCTGCAGCGGGTGACGGATCATGCGGCAAATCGAGCGCAGGAGCTGCGTCAAGCGCTTGGCGCGGAAAGCCGCGCGCTGTCTTCGACCGCGGCCGAAGCCAGCACCCGTGCGGCGGAGACCCGCAATCTCGTGGCGCGCGATTTGCGCGAAATGACCGATCTCGCTGACCGGTTGCAAGTAAGTGCCGAGGGGGTCGAAACGATGCATGCGCGCGAACGCGGCGGCCTCGCGGGCGTGATCGCCGAGGCGGATGCACGCGCACTCGCGATCGAGGCGGTTCTCTCGCGCCAGGCGGCGATCCTCGGCGAAGCATCGGCGCGAGCGGCACGGGAGGCCGAGAGCCTCGAAGCGACCATGAAGCGGAATGCCGAGGCGCTCTCGGCGGCGTCGGAGCGCACCGCGACGCAGCTCTCGGGTATGGACGGGCAGCTTTCAGTACAACTGACGTCGCTCCGCGAACATCTTTCAGCAGCACGCGCCGGTCTCGATGAGGCAGGCAGCGATACCGTCCGACGGGCAAAAGAACTCGGCGATATGCTGCGCGAGCGTGCTGACGAGCTCACCCGGACAGCCGAACGCGCGACATCGACCGCGACCGAAATCGGCCGGACCCTGTCGGCCCAACTAAGCGAGATCGCCGCGGCGGCCGCGAACGGGCGGGCGGAAGCGGAGCGGGCCGTATCGCGCACGGCGGAGTTCCAAGCGAACCTGACCGGCCAAATCGAACGCCTGGCCAACGCCGTCGCGTCGGCCGGCGAACGCACGAATGAGCTCGGCAGCACGCTCGCGGCCCATGGCCGTCGCGTGGAGGCGGCGGGTGCGCTTGTCGAGGGCCAAGCGGAGGCGATTGGCGCGCTCCTACAACGGCAGGCCGCCGATCTCGTCCAAGCCGCGGAGCGCGCCAATGCCCAGGTCGATTCGATCGGCGAGGCGCTGCGCCGCCAGGGCGAACAGCTCTCCGAGACCTCCGATCATGCTCTCGCCCAGACCGAGCGTGTCCGCGATCGCCTGCGCGAGGGAGCCCTTGAGCTGCAAGGGATGGCGGAGCGGGCCGTGGCGCAGGAAAAGCGTGCCGAGATGACGATTCAAAGTCAGACGAAGAACGTCGCCGCGGCGTCCGAAGCCGCCGAGGCTATGGTCGAGAAAATCGCGGCGATCTGGCGAAGCGTGGCGGGCGAGCTTTCCGAACGGGCGGCTCAGGCGGCCGAGCGGATCGAGGTTCTCTCGGCGCGGATTGGCGAGCAATCGCTGGCATTGAGCGAAGCCGGCATCGACGCGGCCACGCGCGCCGAGACCCTCACTGCGGCGCTCGGCACCCAGGTTGAGGAGCTTTCGCGGCTCGCCGAAGCGGCGAGCGCGCGACAGTTGGAACTCGTCGAAGCGCTCCAGCATCGCAGCGCAGAGCTCGGCGATGCGACGGACCGAGCGAACGCGCGCGCCGCGGCGGCTGAAGAAGCGCTTCGTGGGCACAGCTTGAAGTTTGCGGAAGCGGCCGAACGAACGGTTGTGCTCGGCGAGGCCGCGGTTGCGGCACTTCGCGGCCCTGCAAGCGAGCTCGGCGCCGCAGCGGCCGAATCAAGTGCTGCGCTTCAGTCGCTCGCAAGTCAGGTCCGCGGAAACCTGGATGAACTCGCCGGTGTTGCCGGGCGCGTCAACGCGGAGCTTGCCGGAATCGGTGCTGCACTCGAGACCCAGTCGCAGGCGGTCGAGGTCGCCGCGGCCAAAGCCTTGTCCCACATCGGGTCCGTCGGGCGGGACATGCGGCAAGAGAACGAGGCGCTCGAATCCGCGGCGAACCAGGCCGCCCTTCGCATCGAGCGCGTTCGCGATCATCTGCACGGGGAGGCGCTCGAGCTTGCCAAAACGGCAGAGCGTGTCGAAGTCGATATGAAAGCGATCGCCGAGCTCTTCCGCGGACAATCGGAAACGCTCTCGGCCGCGGCTCGGGAGGCGGCCGAACAGGCGAAGCGCATTTCCGAGGTCGAGCGCTCAGCCGTCCGCGACCGGTTCCTCGAAACATCCAAGGCGGTGCGCGAAGAGCTCGGCTCGATTGCCCTCGATCTCGGACGCGTTCTCGAGCGCCCGCCGCCTAGGAACGCCATGCGCCGCTACCAGGAGGGCGACCGCAGCGTGTTCGTGCGAAACATCCTCACATTGCGCGATGCGGCCCTCGTGCCGATGATCCGCGACAGATACGAGGAGAACTCCGATTTTCGCGGCTACGTCAATGCCTACATCTCGAAATTCCAGGAGCTTCTCAACCAGGCGGACCGCTCCGACGCGGAAGGTTTGCTCTCGGCCACCTTTCTCACTTCGGACGTCGGCAAGCTCTATTTGGTGCTCGCGCGCTCAATCGGCCGGCTCAATTAATTCGAGGCACTCGGATCGCGGCGAATGGCTATCGCGGTCAGATGGCCGGTCACACGGCCCCACCTGGTATCGATCTCGAGCTGCACGGGCAAGAGGAGCTTTCCGTCGGCGAAACGCGCAAGCCATACGGTCGATGGCGGGCGCGACGGCTCGCCCGCGTGCGACTTCATGAAGCCGGCGATTCGCTCGATCGTGACGCGGCACTTGATCGTCTCGCCGCCGAAAGCGGCGTCGACGTTCTTCGGGATCGTCTCCATGCCGATATAGTCGAGCCGAAGATCGTAGCGCTGGCGTCCATCGAAGATCGGGACGCGCGCGTGACAGGGCTCCTGGCTTCCGGCATCAGCACCTAGCAGGATCGAGGCACTCAGCGGATCGATTGTGCCGTTCTGGAGCGAGGCGGGTACGGGATCGCGGTCGTCTCTTTCGGCCGGGGGATCGACATCGGCGCTCTGCGGACCGTGCGCGCCATATTCGAGCGTGACGTGGCGATCGTCGCCGCGCCAATGGGAATATTGGCGATAGGATTGGGGCCGCACGGGGGGCCACGAGGTGCTGTCCAAGCGGATGCCGTCCGTCTCGGAATGTCCGGTGAAGTCGACGATGAGGTCGAAAAGGCCGAGGGTCCTGTCCGTCGACGCGATGCTGTAACGCTCGCCGTCAAGCGTGCCCGCGGTCGCCATGCTGAACACGGGAAGGCCTTGCCAGAACATCTCGTGGGTAAGGCTGAAACTCAGGGACTCGCTTCCGGCGGCGGGGCGGGCGCCCCACGAAACGAGGGTGAGCAGTGCTGCCCCGAGTGCGAGCGCACCCGCCCGTCTGCCGAGCTGTGCCGCCATGACGGATCCATCTTAGCGCCCTCCGGCGCGTCCGTGCCAGCCGTCAACGGTAAAATGGTCGTCAACGGCAAGCGATCCGTTCAAATCCCTGTGGCTTTGCCGATCCGCGCGAACTAACTTCATCGCCATGAACCCGCCGGTTGCCT